>JAJHRV010000114.1 GCA_020833525.1 Thermosphaera sp. | reverse complement strand
CCTTCTACCAATAACCTCCCCGGTTTTGCCATGATACCTCCTATGAGGCATACCCTTGTGAATAGATGGATTAACAACGATGTGGACTTTGTCACCTACGTTATAATCTACCATTAGTAGGCTTAAACTAGGCACTAAGCCCCTTTCCCGTATATTCTTCCTAAACATCTTCCTCGTTCTATGCCTATACCCCTTTGGCGCCTTCACCACGTGTAACCACCCACACTACATAAGCACTCCTCCTAGTCTATGGGAATGAACTAGTTGCACCGGGACTTTTATTTTTAATCTTCGACGAGAACAACATCTAGTTCTATTGGAATGAGTGGTTTGCCAACGACCTCTGCAAAGCTGGGAACTGTTCTTCCATAGTCACCGTGTATTAACTCCTTCACATATAATCCTCCATCACAATATATGAGCGACTCAAAGACTCTTCGCGATACTTGAACAATCCTCACGGCATAAACTCTCTTCGTTTTCTCACGATCTTTTTTCCTCCTTAGTATCCTAGTTGGAGTCCTCTGCTTCACTTCCCTATTTGAAAAGAACTCTTCGAGTTTAACTAGGTCTTGAGGCAGTATCTCCTCTGGTGAGTATACTGCTACCCTGTACACCTTCCGCCTGAGTTTAGCCTCATTCTTCACAAAAACCTTACTACTCCTCGTAGTCCTACTAAATAACTCCAATACTATAGGGTATCGCCTAGACAGCTCTCTAAGTGCTTTATTAGCCTCTTCAATCCCAATACTCCTCTTCACTGGTTTCTTGATCTCTATGATGAGTGGTCTACCAGAACCAATCATTCTAGCATCAACGTCTTCCCTCCCCGCGGCGTGTATTACAACATCCTCTGATTGATAAATACTCCTTAGTGCCTCGCCGACGAATTCCTGAATACTAACTGAGTATTTCTTAAATCCACTACGTGTAATCCACGGTACATGCGATATATTCCTACCTAGTTTCCAATACCTACCACTAATGAAAACCGGGTTTGACTCAGAGGTTATGCTATATGTAAAGTCCCTTTCGATCTTGACTACGACTACGACATCGGGATTTGTAAAATTAGGGGTTGATCCACAATTCTCCGCTACTTTTTTCCCAATCTCCCGCTTCAACTCCCTCTTAATAGACTCCATGGATTCTAAGCCGTACTTTACTAGTAAATCAAGCTCCCTCCTAGAGATCTCCTCGTCGACTACTACTCCAATGAGAAAAGAGGATGCATCGTGCTCTCTCAATATCTCACATGCTTTTTCGGAAACTTCTTGGATAAAGCTACCCGTAAATTTACCTCCGCATATGTAGCAACTCAATGGAGAGATCTCCTCACCGTAGATCTTCATGTAGCTAGATGCCAATTGATCTCCTCCATTTAGTGCAAGCATGTAGTGATTTCGTCTACTACTCTCTCCTCTCGAGTACTCGGTAAAGATCTTTAGCGCGAGTAGAGTCTTGATCATTAGACCGCGGTCTTGGTTAGATAAGCCCAATCCATACTTCGCGAATAATCTCCCCAAGCACCTACTACATAGTGGAGTTTCTAGGAGTATTTTCTCGGATCGCTCTACAATGTCGCTTACTAGTGCAGTAAACTCACTGCTCATAGAGCAATACCCCAGCATAGATTATTATCTATTTAAGACTCACCTATGCCTTCAGGCAAGGATACACCGAGCTTCTTCAATAAGTCCTTCCGCCTCAGGGTTTTCACAAGCTTCTTCATTGCCTCGTATTGTTTAATCAACTCGCGTACTTCATCAATCGAGACGCCTGCTCCATAAGCTATTCTCTTCATTCTCGATTTATCAATGATCTCGGGGTTGTCTAGTTCTTCGTAAGTCATTGAGTTTATTATAGCGATCCACTTATCAAGCCTCTTCTCCAGCTCCTTCGAGTCTATCTCCATTGGCAACTTATACTCAAATCCAGGTATCATTTGGAGGACTTTTCTAAGTGGGCCTAGTTTCCTCAAGCTAACTAGTTGTTTATATACAAGCCTCAAGTTTAGCTTTCCCTCAATGATCTTCTTTGCATCCTCCTCTGTAAACTCTAACTGCATTTTCCTAACTGACTCAACAAGGCTCTCTACATCTCCAAGCCCTAGAATCCTCGATATAAAGCGCTGTGGTTTAAACACCTCTAGATCCTCGATCTTCTCCCCTACACCAATGAACTTAATTCTCGCACCAGTCGCCGCGACAGCTGATAAAGCACCTCCACCCTTGGCTGTACCATCTAGTTTTGTCACTACGATTGATCCTATAGGAGTGGATTCATTGAACTTCTTCGCAATACTGTATGCTTGCTGACCAATCGTTGCATCTAGAACTAGCATTATCTCGTCTGGATTAATTAACTTATATATTTCCCTCATCTCCTCTAGTAGCGCCTCCTCCTTGTGGTGTCTCCCAGCAGTATCAACTATAATTATGTCGAAGCCCCTCTGCACAAAGTACTCTACACCCTTCCTGGCTATATCTACAGCGTCCTGTCCCCCAGGCTCACCATACACTGGGACTCCTATTTTCTCACCCAGTTGCTTGAGTTGCTCATAGGCTGCTGGTCTATATGTATCTGCTGAAACCAAACCCACTTTGTACCCTTCAAGTTTATAGAAGTATGCTAACTTACCTGCGGTCGTCGTCTTACCACTACCCTGTAATCCCACTAGGAGAATAATCCAAGGCTTCTTACTTGGCTTTACAACAGGCTTTTTCTCCCCTCCTAAAAGCCTGAGTAACTCCTCGTATACAATCGTGATAAACCAGTTTTTCCTAGAAACCCCTATAGGTGGCTTCTCACTAAGGGCCCTTTGCTTGATCCTACTAGAGATCTCCGATACTAGTTTCAACTCTACATCAGACTTTATCAACTCCTTCTGAAGATCCCTAATAAACTCATTAACAGCCTCCTCGTACTTCTCGTGCCCAAGAAACTTCCTCAATGCTTCTTTAATACCCTCGAAAACCACGACTCAAATACCTCTACTTCAATCCAAATGGGTCATAATGCAATTACATCAATATATCTCTTTTCAAATCAAATACTCATTACAGCACCGTGATGCATTATTTTTCCTTACAGAGAATCACCCTCGTCATCCTCCATTCTCTAAGCAAGTATAGAGTCTAGAAGTGCGGGGGGTGGGATTCGAACCCACGCAGGCCTACGCCATCGGGTCCTGAGCCCGACCCCTTTGACCATGCTCGGGCACCCCCGCTTCAATCAATTGTAATTTATTAATGCTTTAAATTCTTTGAATTGCATTGAATTGTAGATTGGTGGAATACATGTACAAGAGTATTGACCCCCTCAGAGTACCACGTTCTCCACCCTCGCCCAGTGTACTTAGTGGTCTCGAGGAGTAGTAGTGGATTATTAAACGTAATGTCTGCGTCTTGGGTTACACCTGTTTCTGATGAGCCATTCCTCGTT
>JAJHRV010000113.1 GCA_020833525.1 Thermosphaera sp. | reverse complement strand
GAGCCGGATAATATACCATCTCTATTCACAGATATACTTAGTGAGGGGATTACGAAGCCAATATTAATGCATGGTCCAACAGCTCTCATATTTGTTGATGAGACTGGTGCATACCGCGACCCCGTGAACGAGACTTATCCGGGGTTAATTAGAATCGCATGGTATCACATGGCATACATAACTGACAATCAGGCTCCTGCTCCATACCTCTACGATCCTCTATACTATGGTCAAGGAACAGGTAACTGGAGTTTCGTCGCCTACGCGGCAGAGTACTGGGATGAGTACAATTCAATTATAACGGTTGCTGGTGAATCACTCTATGGAGACTATGAGCCAGCGTGGGCTTCATCGTACTATGGAGTTGAATTAGATGGTCCAAAATTCGTTACTAACCTCGTGACGTGGTGGGTTAAGATCATAACATACAGTAAAACAGAGGTATTGAGCTTCACAGACCCCGAGGGAGACGATAATGGTATTGGTACTTTGAAGTACCCCACAAACCCTGTATTCCAGCCTGGTGTATTCGACTTACTCAAATTCCAGGTATTTGTAGACGACCAGTACGTCTACTTCAGGGCAACCTTCAAGAACCTTGGTGGAAATCCATGGAATGGGCCAAATGGATTCAGCTTACAGCACCTCCAAATATACATACTAACGACTGCTAATCTACCGCTTAATACAACAGCACCTGGCTTAAAGGTGGAGATTAATCCTGGATGGCACTACTTAATTGTCGCTATTCCGGGATGGGGAGATATACCGTGGCCTGAGCCTGATGGTCAGGTAAGTGCAATATACTCTAGTACTGGGTCTTTAGTAGCTAAGCAAGGGGATAAGTTTAGCGTATACGCTGTTCCCGGTGAGGCAATAGAAGTCAAAGTTGATAAGAGTCTACTATCAGACGTTGATAACATTGAAAAATGGGGTTTCGTAGTAGCTGTAGCTAGCTATGATGGCTCTGGTGATTTAAAAGTGAGGGGTGTAGTATCTGGAGACCCACGAGAGTGGACTCTTGGAGGTGCGGATCCACTAGCACTAGCGGCAGGTGTTCACCCACTCATCATAGATTTACTTGCACCGACAGCCAGTGACCAATACACCATGTTGAAGAGCTATGATACTGCCGCCAAGAAACCAGCAGTAGTAAATGTATTGACTGCGACTCCACCCACTGTTACAACAACACTAGTAGTTACTAATACTATTGAAGTCACCAAGACTGAGACAAAGCAACTTGTATCTACTACCACGACCCCGGTTACTCAGCCAACCACAGTAGTTACAACTGTACAAACTACTACAACTCAAACCGAGATGATAACCCCTGCCATTGTGGGCGTCATTGCGTTGATCATAGGTTTGGCTATAGGATACATTGTTAAAAAGCCGGCTCCAAAGAAATAGCTGGAATATAGATGAATCTAAACTAAATCTTTTTTATCCACTCCTCCTTAATCCTATACCAATGGGAAGGTGGTGGAATGAAGAAAGTCTACATTATGGGAGTTTTATTCCTATTCCTAGTTACTCTAGAGTTGTCTATACCAATAGCGTTTGCTCAATATCCATGGGGTTCATCAACGGGTAAGGAGTATCCGTGGGTGGATTACTTAGCGAGTTTAACCAGTGAGAGGAATGTAAAACTAATTATAATTACTAGACATGAGTCATCTATTCTAAGCCTTACGAAAACAATGTTTCTCAATAGCGAGGTAGCCAAGAAACTTGGAATTACAGATCTTCAATTTCTACAGGTAGCCGCAGAGCTCTGGCCTAGCTATATACAAAACGCAACGAAGAGGGGTACACCAGTGGATGTAGCTTGGGGTGGTGGGCCAACGTTATTTAATAACCTAGATGATCTAGGCTTACTAATGCCCATCAACGCGTCTAAGAACCCAGAGCACTACGCCATCATATATGAATTGAGTAAAATACCCGAGAGAATCGCCGGTGCCGAGACATTTAAGAAAGATCCCGAGGGTAACATACGCTGGATTGGAGCTAGTTTAAGTAGTTTTGGATTCACAATCAATAAGGATACATTGAATAAGTATGGTGTTCCAAAGCCAGTAACTTGGGATGACCTCACGAGACCCGAGTATGCTAAATACCTACCTGGAACACCATTGATAGGTACAGCAGACCCCACATTGAGTACGTCGACTACACGCATCTTCGAGATAATATTACAGGCTAAGGGGTGGGATGAAGGCTGGAGAATACTGACCCTCATGGGTGCTAATGCAAGGATATATCCAGGTAGTGGTGATGCAAGAGACGCTGTAATAAGGGGGGATGTAGCTGTTTCAACAACAATTGACTTCTACGGGTACATGGCTATGTATGTTAATCCAAATTGCGAGTACATTGCACCACGAGGTGAGACAATAGTAAATGCTGACCCAATAGCAATACTCAAAGATACAAAGCACCCTGTCCACGCAGCAGCCTTTATTGCATGGGTTTTAAGTGAGTATGGGTGTCAACAAGTATGGTTACACAAAGACATCAATAGAATACCAATAAATCCAAATACATTCAACACCACTGCTGGACAGCAAAGACAAGATCTAAAGCAGGCATTTGAACAATTGAGTTCACTATCGGGTATAGAATTCAATGAAACACTATCAGCTATGTGGGTTTATGCAATAATATATTATTATAAAGCAACCGTCGTTAATGCCCACGACGATCTACGAGGTGTATGGGCTCAAGTCGCCCGGGCATATCTCGATGGGAGAATATCGCGAGACTGGTTTGACTACTTAACGCGTGAATTATCTAAGCCCTTAAAATTTACAGATCCCATGACGCAGAGAGAAGTAGAATTCACACTGAATTATGCTTTAAGTATTAGTGGAGAACTAACAAAAAACCCGCAGCTATACAATGCACTCATGAGAGCTTGGACGGATAAAGCCAGTGAGAGATACCAATACGTACTAGAATTACTACAAAAAGCTCTTAGTGGAGAGCCCGTTCCCACTAAGCAGACTACTACACAAATAACCACCTCTCCATCCACAGCAATGACTAGTACACCTACAACTACATCAGTATCGGCATTTGAAACAAGGCAACCGAGCGGGGTTTCCCCATTAATGATCGGATTAGTCTTAGTCCTAGCTATCATAGTGATTGCGCTGGTTATACTAATGAGGCGAAAGTAGAGTGCTTCCAATACTCTATAGTTAAATATCTATTTTTTATTAATTCTCCCATAAATTTAAACCTATTATTGAATCAATATTCTTAGAGATACTCATAGCGGTGTTAGACGATGAGAAAAGCTGGTTTTATAGAGTTGATTTTAATGGGTCTCCTATTTACAGTCCTCACTCTTATTTTATATGAAGTAATACCATTCGAGTACTCACAGTGGGCTCCAATAATAATCATTGGTGTATCCACTATTTCGGGTTCTATGCTC
>JAJHRV010000112.1 GCA_020833525.1 Thermosphaera sp. | reverse complement strand
TTTTAGTGTGGGAATTAAGAGTGAGTTAAGGAAGAAGATGGAGAAGTACAAGGGAGAGTTAACCGGCCTGAGGAAATTAGAGAGTAGATAGAGAAGAGGATAAGGAAACTCGAAGATGGAGAGAACTTCGAGAGAATTCTTAGTAAATTGATGAATGCAAATTGGAGTGTTCCAATTGAGTTTTCAAATAGATCAGTAAGAGGGGGATCGTGATGGTGGTTGACGCTTCGGAAACAATGGCTTCCCCCTCATAGTGGATGATTGGAGTTAATTCAAAATAAAGCGAATAGTGTCAACAGAGTGTATAGTTAGAGAATTTTACAACTGAAAGCCTCGCCCTTTAGGCCGGTGGGGAGGTCAGAAGTGGGCATATTTCAGCAATAAATCATAGTGTAGAGGTGGAGCTCCTAGATATATATTGTAGTTTATTTGTTTATCAAGTAGTGGAGTGTTTAGTGTTATATGGTGAATTAGTTGAGTGAGTTTATTAGGACTTTTATAGCGGTTGAGATCGAGAACCGAGATGTACTGAGAGGGTTGATCCAGGCAAGGGATAAGTTAGTTGAGAGCGGTGCTGATGTTAAGCCTGTTGAAGACGAGAATATCCACTTGACACTGAGGTTCATTGGCGAAGTCCCTGCACGCGTTACTAGTGCGCTGTGTAGTAGTATATCTAATTTAAAGTGCCAGAGGTTTCAAATGCATGTTAAAGGCATTGGTGTTTTCCCAAGTCTCTCGAGGCCTAGAGTGGTTTGGGCTGGGGTTGCAGAGGGCTCTGAGAAAATAGTTGAATTAGCGGGGATTGTTGAGAGAATTGTGAGGGGTCTAGGTATACCCCCTGAAAGAGAGGAATTCGTGCCGCACATTACTATTCTACGCGTGAAGAGTGGTAGGAATATTGATAAATTAGTCAAAATTATTTCAAGCATGCAAGACATGGACTTCGGATACACAGACGTCACTAGAGTACACGTGAAGAAGAGTGTATTGACGCCTCGAGGACCGATTTACAGCGATCTATGTGTAGTTGAATTACACGGATAGCCATTAGCGTGGATTCTAATGGAGCTATGTGAATTAGAGCTCAGAGTTCTAGAGAGGATTAAACCTAGAGTAGAAGAGTATGAAGTTGTAAGAAACGCGTTTCATAGAATTAAAGAGGCCTTAGAGGAGAGTCTCCGTAGACACGGTGTTAAAGCAGATATAACACTACAGGGTAGTATAGCCCACGATACATGGCTCTCAGGGGATCGAGACCTCGACGTATTCGTCTTGTTCCCAAGCGACTGGAGCCGTGAAGACCTCGAGAAGAAGGCATTGCCAATTCTCATAGAGGCTGCTAGTGGAATAGGGGTGTATGAATTGAGGTATGCAGAGCACCCTTACGTTAGAGTTAGATTTAATGGCGTTGAAGCAGATATTGTAGCAGGCTTGAAGCTCGATAGACCAGACCTTGCGAAGACAGCTGTGGATAGAACTCCATTCCACACATTGTTCCTAGAGAAGGCGTTAACTCCAGAGTTGAGGGATCACGCGAGGCTATTGAAGAAGTTCATGAAGTCTATCGGTGTATATGGAGCAGAGGTTAAAGTGAGGGGGTTTAGTGGATATGCAGTTGAATTACTCACTGTCGCGTATGGTGGATTCCGGGAAGTCCTGAGAGAGGCCTCGCAGTGGAGGCCCCCTGTAGTCGTGAACACTATTGGGGAGAAGTTAACGAGGGATTTAATTAAAGAGCTTAAAGCAAAGTATCCAGACTCAATTATATACATTCCAGACCCTGTAGACTGTAAGAGGAATGTCACTGCAAGCGTTAATGCAAAGTCCTTATTTACATTTATAATCGCATCTAGGTGTTATCTACGGAATCCAAGCACTGTCTTCTTCGAGGATCCTCGCGAGCCGTCACTAGAGGAGTTGATTAACGCGGTGAGGGATCGCTGCACGGTATTCCTCATATATGAGTTGAGGGAGAGTCTACCACCCGATGTAATATGGGGTGAGGCTTGGAGAGTAGCATCTACGGCCCAAAGAGTCCTCTCTACGCACGACCTCAGGGTTATTGATTACTCAGCTTGGAGTAATGATAGGGATACCGTTGTCATTGCGCTAGAGCTGGAGAATTGTCAGTTGCCGAGGTTTAAACACTATATTGGCCCCTGCCTCCCACACGGGGAGGATAGAATAGATAGTTTCCTCAGGAAGCATCTAGGTAGGGGGGTTGGCCCGTGGATCAATAATGAAGGATGTCTTGAGTCGATAGATGAGAGGAGGTTGGTTGATGCAGTGGGGATTATATCTGAGAGGTGGAGTGAGTTCACTGTTTCGCCTCATTTAAAGACGATCAAGCCGTTAGTAACTACACCGTCCGCGGAGACGCTCAAGCACCTTGTAGGTTTAGGTGCTGGATTGTGGTTGAGAGACTTTATTTTGAAGACTCCTATTTGGATGGAGAAGTGCATTTTCTAGAGACTCTAGACGACTACGTTGCTAGAGTGCTCTGCTTCCCCCGGGAATCATGTGAATTACTACGAGATAGAGTGGAGGCTTTGTTGAGCGATGGCTTTATCTACCTACTTGAAACAGGTGCTAGCTTCATGGATATGAGGATACTTGGGAAGGGGTATACGGGTGTTGTTAGTATTGCGTATAATAGGGTGAAAGGACTTGGAGCAATTAAAATCCTAAGAGTTGACGGTAGAAGATCTAGTTTAATTAGAGAAGCGGAGTATATGGAGAAGGCGTACTCAACGGGTTTACCTCCAAGGCTTATGAGCTACAGGGATTTCTACGTTTTCTACGAATACCTACCCCTATGGAAGTGTATTGGATTTGAGAAGATGCTTGTAGAGTTATTAGAGAATGGTCGTTTACCTGAGTTAAAGCAATTGATTCTACAGGCTCTCTTAAAGCTCTACAGGCTGGATTTACTAGGAGTAGACCACACGGAGATCAATAGACCCCATGGACACATATATGTTTGCAGTGGGGATATTAAGTTGCTCGACTGGGAGAGTGCAAGGTCATCGGTTAAGCCAGGAAATGTCTCGTCTTTTGTTTCATACATTCTATTCAGGTTTAAGCGGAGAGAGGAATTGATCAACATTCTAGGGGTTAGAGTGGAGGAGGCTCTAAGTGCTCTTAGAAAATACAAGGAGTCTTATTCCAGGGAGGATTTTCAAGGAATAGTCTCGGCTATACTCCCTCAATAGCTACATGTTGTTTCAAACCATGTATTGAATACCTAATGCCCTCCCTTAGAGCCTGTGGAGTAGCCTGCTTTATAATAACTTTGCTAAATATGGACTCCGAGGAGTTAACAATGGATTTGCAGTTTGGGCAAATATGTCCAACTAGCTTAGCTACTTCGCTCGGCGTTAGTAAACCCATATAGCTTTGTCCAACACCGTTGAATTCGTACAAGATGTAACCACATTTACTACATCTATACCTGACGGGCAA
>JAJHRV010000001.1 GCA_020833525.1 Thermosphaera sp. | reverse complement strand
AGTAGTAGTGAGTCATATACCGCCTCACCTGCGTTGTCGAATAGCCAGGCTATTTTAAGTCCTCCTCGAGAGACTTTACTATATAATTTATCAACGTGGTTGACTACAACACTGTATTTATCTACAATGTCCGGGGGTAGTGGGTTTTCTATGGGGGAGTGTTCTGCCACTCCATAGTCTAGTAGATTAGCGGTCGCGGATAATTTGACTAGATATTTAAACTTCTCGAAGTCTTTTAAAGCCTCTGCATACTCCTCGTGTTCCTTGATTGCTTTTAAAGCTATTCTATTAGATGCGGATTTTAATTCCCTATAGTACTCGACTACATCAGGCGCTATGGATACTAGGTACTTGTAAATCCACGTAGCGAACTTCGTTAGTTCTATTTCGAAGTTGAAGTTGTTAATTATCTCTTCCACTACTCTCCTCGCGATGAATAATTTTTCGCTGTCTGCCAATCTAGATCTCTCTACTTCCCTCAACCTCGTAGTTATTAAACACCTCAAACACTCAATGCTGGGCTTCATGGGTTGAGTCACGCATACTGGTAATAATTAAAAATAACCTTGTTATAGATACTAGGTAGAGGAGGATTAAAATAGATGGAGGAGTACAACTAATAGATCCGTATGGGAGGAGAATTGATAGTTTAAGGATACTGGTTACATCTAGTTGCAACTATAAGTGTATCTTCTGCCATAGAGAGGGCATCTTTACATCTACACGAGACGTGCTTACCCCCGAGGACTATGGTTTTATCTCACGTGTTGCAAGAGACCTTGGGATAAAGTATTATAAATTAACCGGTGGAGAGCCGCTAGTTAGGAGGGATATTGGCAGGATTATACACAGTATTAAGAAATACGCCGAGGAGATCTCACTTGTTACAAACGGCTCTCTACTACTTTATAAAGCTAGAGAGTTAACTGATGCGGGATTAGATAGAGTCAATGTTAGCCTCCACTCAGTAAACCCTGAGGTTTATAGATACATAACAGGTGGAGCAATACTATTGGAGAGAGTTATTAAGGGTATTGATAAAGCCCTTGAGTATGGAATTAGAGTTAAATTAAACTACCTTGCTTTAAGGTCTAATATAAATGAGTTCCAAAAAATCCTCGGGTTCGCTGAGACTAGGGGGTTGGATTTGAATGTAATTGAGTTAATTCCTCTAGGGGTACCCGTGGAGGTCTATAGGAGAGAGCATGCGTCCATAGATCAAATTATCAACTACTTGGAGAAGAAGGCTGTGGGGAAGTACTATAGGGAGCTTCAGAATAGACCTGTCTACGTCTTGGATTCTGGGGTTAAAGTAGAGGTGGTGATTGGTTATGGAAACTACTTTTTCTGCGCTAAGTGCACTAGGATTAGGCTTACACCTGATGGATACTTAAAGCCATGTCTATACGTTGAAAACCTAAAGGTGGGGATCGTGGATGTGGTTAAATCGAGGAATGAGGATGGGCTCATAAAGGCCTTTAGAGAGGTAACAATGCTTAGAAAACCATATTTCCAACCACATGGACGGTGATGCCTATGCCGGTTAGAATGATTGATGTAACTGAGAAGCCCTACTCATATAGAGAGGCTACAGCTACTGGGTTTATTAGGCTTAGACGCGAAACAATTGAGTTAATTAAAAATAAGCTTGTCGAGAAAGGCGATGTTCTCGCGGTATCAACTGTGGCTGCTATAAATGGAGTTAAAAACACGCCTTTCCTACTACCACTAACGCATAATATTCCAATTACTAGTGTCAAAGTGGACTACGAGTTCCTAGATGATGGTGTAAGAGTATATGTCAACGTGAAGACAACTGCTCAAACAGGTGTTGAAATGGAGGCTCTTGTAGGTGCCGTAATGGCTTTACTAAATATTTGGGATATGGTGAAGAAGTATGAGAAAAATGAGGCGGGTCAATACCCATATACAGTAATCAATGATGTTAGAGTAATTGAGAAGGTTAAGGGGGTTTCACAGTGAGGATCAGGATTAAACCAATTTCAGCCCTAAGGGATTATCTAGGTGAAACAGTAGAGTTGGAATTCGAGAAGCCGGTAAGTATTAGTGAGCTAGTGAGGATTCTACGCGAGGAGTATGGTGTACCTGATCAACTGGAGATCATCGCTATTGTTGGCGATAGAGTTGTTAGTGGAGAATACATTATTAACCACGATGAAGTAGTTTACCTGACACCACCATTTGCCGGGGGATCTCCATACATTGATGTAAGACTCGTGAAAGAAGAGAGTGTGGACTTGAATAAACTCCTAGATGAGTTATCAAGGCTTGACTGTGAAGTAGGGGCATTGGTATTGTTCATTGGGCTAGTTAAGGGGAGAGTTGAAGGTGTAGATGTCGAGGAGTTGGTTTATGAAGCTGTTGAAGAAGCTGCTTTATCCCAGCTGCGAAGGATTGCTCTTGAAGAAGCAGAGAAGCATGGATTGATTGGTGTTGTACTATGGCACTGGGTCGGGGTTAGGAGGCCGAGTGAGCCCACGGTAATTATAGCCACTCTAGCGAGATCTAGGAGTGAGGCTTTTGAAGCAACGAGGATTATACTAGAGAGGGTTAAGAAGGAGGTACCAGTGTTTAAACTAGAGAGGAGGAGTAATGGAGAATACTGGGTTATAGGGGAGGGGACTCGACACCCTAGACATAGGCACTAGTAACACTACTATTGATCTCCTCTCAATGTGGTAGAGTGGGGAATGAAGGCGCTACATTTACTGATAATAGGCCTCGTTCAGGGTGTTGGATTTAGGCCTTTTATTGCGA
This sequence comes from Thermosphaera sp., assembly GCA_020833525.1. GTDB lineage: Archaea > Thermoproteota > Thermoprotei_A > Sulfolobales > Desulfurococcaceae > UBA285. The sequence continues at coordinate 34,868 of JAJHRV010000001.1, read as the reverse complement.
GACTTGCATCGAGGCATGGCCTCAGGGGGTTTGTTAGGAATATTGGTGGTAGTGAAGTAGAGGTTTGGGTTGAGGGGTGTGAAGGTGATTTAGAGGAGTTTACTGCTTCACTGTTCTATGAAAAACCACTTGTTGCATTAATAGACTATGTGTTTGCACTTGAAGAGGAGCCGAGGGGATACTCTTCATTCTCAATTGAGAAAAGTAGTAGCGGGGTTTACACAAGGTCTAATATACCCCCAGACTTCGCGATATGCCGTGATTGCCTTAGAGAGGTCTTGGATCCAGGTGACAGGAGGTACCTCTATCCATTTAACTCTTGTGCTTGGTGTGGTCCAAGGTTTTCAATGATGTATAGTACACCGTATGATAGAGAGAACACTGCGATGAGGAAGTATATTCTCTGCCATAATTGCCAAAGAGAGTATAGAGACCCAGGTGATCTGAGGAGGTACCACGCACAGGGTATTAGCTGCCCTGTTGACGGCCCGAGGCTTAAACTACTGGATCGAGGCTTTCGAGTAGTTGAAACTAGAGACCCTATCGTAGAGGCTGCGAGGTTGATTGATGAGGGGTATATTGTTGGAGTTAAGGGTATTGGAGGCTACCACATTGCTTCACTAGCGACTAGCGACGATGTTGTATTGGAGTTGAGGAGGAGGAAGAATAGGCCTAGAAAGCCATTTGCAATAATGGGGCTTGATACAGAGGTCCTTAAGAGACTAGTCTACATGGAGCCTAGTGATGAGGAGTTGTTGAAGTCTCCTCAGGCTCCAATACTCCTATTACCCAAGAAACCGGATTCTCCCGTCTCAAAGTATGTGTCACCAGAGTTGTCTCACGAAGGCGTGTTCGTTGCATACACAGCGCTACACTACTTGCTCTTAATGAATACTAGGGATAAGTTCTTAGTCATGACTAGTGGAAATGTCCATGGAGAGCCAATGTGTAGAGATGAAGAATGCGCTAAATCAAAGCTTAGCGGTATTGTAGACTACTTCCTAGTACATGATAGAGAGATAGTTAACCGCGTAGATGACAGCGTGGTGAGGAAAACTAGTGGAGAGTACGTGTTCTTAAGGAGGAGTAGGGGTTATGCACCATCATGGATAACTATTAATAGAGACCTTGGCGGGGAATTCATAGCTTTCGGCGGGGATTTATCATCTTGCGGTGCAGTTGGCTTCGAGGACAAGATAGTACTCACTCAGTATGTAGGCGACCTCGACTCTCTAAGTGCTCAAGGAGACTTAGTGAACTTCATAGAGTTCCTTGTTAGAAACTACCATGTTGGGGGATTAGTTAAACCAATAGTGGTTGTTGACATCCACCCGAGACTATACTCTAGGCAGTTGGGTTTAAGGTATGCTCGTGAAAAAGGACTTGATGTATTTGAGGTTCAACACCACTACTCACACGTGGTTGGCGCAGCTATAGATAATAACTTGGATGGCTCATTAATAGGGGTTGCTCTAGACGGGGTTGGATGGGGGCTTGATAACACTATATGGGGGGCTGAGGTACTGTACTTCAATACGCATAGCTATGGATTTAGGAGGATTGGATCAATTGAGCCCATTCCACTAACAAGCGATAGAGATGCATTAATTCCACTGAGACTAGTAGTTGGCTACTATGCTCAGCGTGGATTCAGCCTAGAGGATGTCTACAAGCATATTGGTTTAAACCCAGATAGGCGATTGAGTTTTGAACTAGAAGCTGTCTATAAACTAGTGGAGAGAGGGAAGTATACACCTGCATCTAGTACTGGTAGATTTCTAGATATGGTTGCCGCACTACTAAACCCCCGGGTGGAGAGGAGTTACGAGGGTGAACCAGCAATATGGCTGGAGGCCCAGGCGTGGCGTGGGGATCTTAGGGAAGTAGACGACTTTGATATTAGAGAGGAGGGTGGAGTTGTGAGGCTAGACTATGATAGAGTAGTAGACTGGGTTGTGGAGAATAAGTTTAGGCTTGGATGCGGGACTATTGCGAGGAGCGTTCTCTACAACTATGGATACTTCCTCGGGGAGCTAGTGTTGAGGGGGGTGAAGGGGCTTAGAGTAGACTATGTAGTAGCCTCTGGTGGGGCTGTAGTTAATGAGTATATCTACCGTGGATTACGAGATAGACTAGTACAAGAAGATGTAAAGGTATATCTACCGAGGCGTATACCACCAGGCGATGGAGGATTAGCTTTTGGACAAATCGCCGCGGCTTCTCTCTACTTCGCGAAAAATAGTAGTTAAAAATCAATCTCTACGGAGAGATCTAAGTACTAGCTTTACTGTATTGACTATTAATGTTCTTTTGGAGAAATTCACTAACTACTTTCCCCGCTATTTTCTCTACTTCCTCGTCCGTGTAGTCTAGTGATGGTAGTTTATTGACTCCTTCCTTCGCCACTACTACTTCATATGTGATCTTTAATCCCCTCTGCCTCAGTATATTAGAAGCACACATCAATTGGCAACCATTAATTGCAATGACTGCTCTAGCTTCTTGGAAGATCTTTATATGTGTTTCGCTTCCAGCACCAACAGCTGATAAACAACACATTCTTACATTATTTGGATATTTCTTAGTCAATCTCCTCGCAACTTCATTACCAATTTGCCCAACCGTGGATGCACCATCGCAAGTTGCCACGATAATTAGGTCTTTAGCGTGGATAGCACAATGGGGTAGTAGTTGATACCTACTAGACGTACTCATGTATAATCACCATATAGAGGGCAAAATAATTTGCCGCATTTATAAACTTTACTCTGACCTCCTAGGATGCACGACGAAAGTCCTGTATTGAGGATAGGATTGAGAGACTTCTGGATTTGTATACGTGGAGTAATTCCTGAGTTGTAGAGGATTTTGAGTATGCTAAGATTAGAGAGATTGGATTCTTACGATGATAAGGGTTGTTGTTCTAACAGGGAAGTTGTATACCGGTGTAGGTGCTAAATAAGCGTTGAATTCATTTATGTATGTTTTGGAGTATCCTGTGGATTGTTCAGGGGGGTGAAGGTTTAATGATTCATTGAAACCTACATATTAATGTATTTGTATAGTTCACCGTGGGACTTTAAAACCACGAATCATTTTTAAACTCACTCCTTATAGTTTTTCATGAGCGTGCTTATGTATGAGTCAAGTTAAGCAGAGTGGTAGAGCAGGGTATAGGATTATCAGGTATAGTCCGTGGCTAGTGCACTTTAACACAGGGGCTTGTAATGGATGCGATATAGAGGTGTTAGCTACTATAACACCTGTCTACGACCCAGAGCGCTTCGGCGTTAAGCTAGCTCCTAGTATTAGGCATGGGGATATACTTGTTGTAACAGGGGCTGTAACGAAGAAGGCTGCTGAGAGGCTTAAGATCCTATATGATCAAATGCCCTGTCCAAAATTCGTAATTGCTGTTGGTGCGTGTGCTATTGATGGTGGTGTATTCTCGAAATCCTATAGCGTGGTTGGTGGTGTAGACAGAGTTGTACCTGTAGCTGCATACGTCCCTGGATGCCCTCCGAGACCGGAGGCTATACTTGATGGTATTGCAAAACTACTTGATTTAATAAAGAAGGGTGAGGTGGTTAATGATGGGTGTAGTGGACAAGCATAGCTTACTGGAGAGCTTCTCCGTGGGTAGGGGTGTAGTTAAGCCTAGTAGGAAGCTGTATATAGTTGAGCCTGGAAACGTGAGAAGAGTTTTTGAAGCTCTTATAGAGAAGTTTGGCTATGGGGGCTTCTATTTATCAACGATCGTGGGGACTGATCTAAAGGATGAGGGTAGAATACGCTTAGACTACTACATTGTTCTACTCCCAGAGGAGGAGACAGTTGTCTTAAGGACTTTTATACCGAGGGAGAACCCTGTAATAGATAGCTTAGTCGATATACTGCCAGGTGCGCTCTCCGGAGAGTGTGAAACTCATGATCTACTCGGTGTAGTCTTCCGTGGAAACCCATTCTTAAAGAGGGGTTTCTTTGCACCACGCGATCTCGTTGAGAAGGGAGAGTATCCATTGAGGAAGGATAGTGGTGTGTAGACTTGGGGGTTACAAAGATAGTTGAAATATCGGTCGTCACCGCGGAGATCCCCGTTGGACCCCAGCACCCAGCTCTCCACGAGCCCCTCTTACTAAAAGTTTACGCTGAGGGAGAGGAGGTTGTTAAAGTAGAGGTTAATACTGGTTATAACCATAGAGGCATTGAGAGGCTCTGTGAGAGAAACACATTCTATAGAGATATATTTATTGTCGGCAGAGTATGTGGAATTTGTAATGCCGTACATACAAATTGCTATGTTAGAGCTCTCGAGCAACTACTTGACTTACACCCAAATAGGAGAGCACAGTATCTACGAGTACTAGCAATGGAGTTGGAGAGAGTGCACAGCCACATGTTGATAAACGCTGTTATGGCGGAGATCGTTGGTTTCGAGACGCTATTCATGCAGATAATGCTTGATAGAGAGAAAGTGATGAAGGCGAAGGAAATACTAACTGGTAGTAGAGTTATGGCAGACTACGTGATGGTTGGTGGTGTCAGGAGAGATATTGATGAGGAGAAGAGGCAGAGGATACGGGAGCTCTTACTTAAATTAGGGCCCCGTATTGAGTACTATAGGAAGGTCTTCGAGGAAGACGAGACAATAGTTAAGAGACTAGTGGGTGTTGGGAGGATAAGCTATGGTGAGGCGACAAGTCATAGCCTTGTAGGCCCAGTCGCCAGAGGGAGTGGGGTTAAAATAGATAGTAGAGTTAGCGATAAATATGATGCATACGGGGAAATACCATTCAACCTCGTAACACGGAGCGAGGGTGATTCATGGGCTAGAATGATGGTTAGGTGGGATGAAGCACTTGAATCAATTGAGATGAGCATCTACATCCTAGAACACCTACCCTCAGATGGAGATCCCGTTCCAGATGAGAGGAGGCTTCCACGGAGATTCCCACCTGGCGAGGCCTACACGAGGGTTGAAGCACAGCGTGGTGAATTAACATACTATGTCATGAGTGATGGAAAAGGACAGAACCCCTACAGAGTAAAAATCCGCACTCCCAGCTTTAACAACATAATTAACAGTGCATTCATGTACATTGGACACTCCCTAGCAGACGTACCAGTTATTTTGGCATCGCTCGATCCCTGTATCTCGTGCATGGAGAGAGTGACTGTGATTGATCTCGAGAAGAACACTCGCTATAGGCTAGATTTAAAGCAACTAGCGGGTGGGAAACCGTGAAGAGGCCGAGGCTTCTCGGGCTTGTCTTGAAAAACCTTGTTTCTAAACCAGCCACTATACAGTATCCAAGGGTTAAAACTCCCGTGGAGCTTGATTTCAGGGGTGTCCAGTACGCTGATCTAGGTAAGTGCACTGGTTGCTCTCTATGTGCTATTGAGTGCCCTGCCGACGCTATTAAAATGACCCCTATACCACCCGAGTATGAAGTCCCAAAGACCAATCCACGTAGAATCTACCCTCTCATAAATTATGGAAAGTGCGTATTTTGCTATAGATGCGTTAAAGTGTGTCCAACAAACGCCTACATAGCTACAAACAAGTATGATATTGCAGGTGTTTCTAGGCTTACATCTGAAGCTTTTTCCCTCACAACACTGAGAAGGGTGGGATCTTGATCTGGGAGATAGTGCTCTTCGTATCGATCTTATACCTAATAAACATAGTGTTGCTTACAATAATAGTCTTCAAGGGCCCAACAATAGGAGACCAGGTTTTGGCAATAGATGGTATTACGTATGGATCAATAGTCTTACTAATACTGTTCTCAGTATACTTCAAAGAGCCTATTTTAACAGTTGTGGCAATCCCCCTCGCCCTCTGGGTTTATGCACTCGACATCTACGTATCTAAGTACCTTGAGAGAGGTGATCTAGGTGCTTGACTTATTCATACTCATTATTAGATACATAAGCCTAGCCCTCATAACGCTTGGTGGATTCGCAAGCGTTGTAGCAGCTATTGGCTTCTATAGGTTTAAGAACTTCTACCTGAGACTCCACCCACTAACAATAAATACTATATGGGGTTGTGTGTTCCCACTCACAGGTATTTCTCTACTAACTATAATCCTCGAGGAGCTGGGTGCTTACAAGTGGTTTATGGCTGGTGCTAGTTTTATAACAGCATTGATAGTTTTAATGCTTGCCCCCGCGGGTTCTCACGCGATTGCAAGGGGTGTTCACAAGTCTAGAACTGCACGTGTAAAGCCATGTATAGCTGATCTACTAGATAAGGATCTATGTGGGTGATGAACGTGTATGCAGAGACCATAGTATACTTAATTATGGCTGTTGTTAGTTTGTTATCGGTTGTAGCTGTATATTTAGCTATAGTAGAGAGGGATTTGATTAAAGCAGTTATTTATAGTGCTCTACAGAGTGGTTTCTACGCTGTTCTATACTACTTACTAATGGCACCTGATATAGTACTAGTGTACCTACCAGTAGCTGTAGGGCTCATACCCGGAGTATTGATTGTATTGATTAGTAAAACTGAGAGGTGGGAGAAGGAATGAGGAGGATCACCGAGTTGGCTGTTATAATATCCCTTATTCTAGGTGTATCAGTACTGTTAGTCTTAGCAGCATCCATACTAATACCAGGCGTTGAGGTGAGGCAACTAGCATTTTTCTACCTCTACACGACGATTAATCCATGGTTTCAGAACTACACTGTTAACTCGCCGGAGGCTGTTACGGCTATAGTCTGGGATTATAGAGGTCTAGATACATTGTTCGAGACAAGTGTATTCTACCTCGCATTAATCGCTGGATTAGCCCTTGCACGTGGCTTGTTTAGTGAGACTCTACAAGGGTCTTTCAACGAGAAGACGAGTGGTTTATCAACCATAGTTAAGACTGTCACGAGGGTGACTGCTCCAATGATCATCGCTGTTGGTGCATCAATAGGTCTACATGGTCATTTAACACCGGGTGGGGGCTTCCAGGGTGGTGCAACAATAGCTGTAATACCACTAGTATTCATTGTCGTATACTCAGCATTCTTCCTCATAGCTCGTGGTGTGACATCTAATAAAATGCTTGTTTTAAGGAGTATTGGACTACTTGGAATAGGCTTTATATCTATCGCTACGTTTTTAATAGGCCTAGCTATTGGTAGATTCGCCTATGTATTTCAAAACATGCCCAAGCCTGGCGCTATAGTTGGATTACCCGCAGATATAAACGGGGCTTTAATCAGTGGTACTCTATGGTTCTTTAACTTATTTGAAATGATCGCCGTGGCGGCCGGCTTCACTATTGCATTTATTATCCTACTACTTGCTGGTAGAGGTGGTAGTGGTGGACGCTGAGTTCATAAATACCTATTTATTACTCGTTACATTAACATCGCTCCTGGCTAATGCAATCATATCGATATATGGCTTATTCTTTAAACCACACTACACCAAGAAGGTAATTGCCTTGACTATCTTATCAGACACTATGAATACTTTCGCAATATACCTTGGCTATAGAACATGGGTTAATGGAGTAAACCCAAGACCCCCCGTGCTAACATCGACTCCTACAGAGAAATCCATAAGTGAGTTTACTGCTAGAGCAGTTGATCCACTGCCCCAAGCACTAGTCTTGACAGCCGTGGTCATAGGGCTTGCAGTTACACTGTTCCTCGTGTTCCTGGGGTATATCCTATATACACACTACAAGACGCTTGATATGAGGGAGATTAAGAAGCTTAAAGGGTGAGTGTAGTGGCTAAGCCTTTAAACTCTATGGTCGTCGCTGTATTGGCGTTCTCTGTATACATAGTTTTCTCCGGTAGTGTAAGCACATATGATTTATTGACAGGGGTTATAGTAGCTACTACAACAGGTGTTTTATTTTCAAGTATTACCCTCCAGAATCCATGGAAAACGCTTAGCCCTAGGAGGTGGTATTATACGCTGAGATATGCTGCAAGATACTTTACAATAGATGAGACAAAAGCACACTTAGATGTAATTAAGCGCATACTACACCCCAAAGCCCCTGTAAACCCAGCGATCGTTAAAGTACCATTCGGTGTCGAGAGTGACTACGCTAAGACCGCTATAGCGTGTAGTATTACGAATACTCCTGGTACTGTTGTTGTCGAGATAGATGAGGTGGAGAAAGTATTCTATGTACACTGGATAGATGCTAAAACCCTTGACCCCGTGAAGGCTAGAGAGGAGATTTCACTTGTTTTCGAGAAGTACTCTAAGAAGATATTCGACTAGGTGGGATTTATGGATTTAGCACTTAATCTCCTAGGTTTACTAACACCCGTATTAATTATACATGCGTTTGCAATACCCATAGCAAAGATTGTTGGATCGAGAAAGCTACAGTACGCTCTAGCTTTATCAGCCTCATTGTTTGGAGTACTATCTACAACCATGGTACTCGACAAGGTCTATAGGGAGGGTCCTATTATATACCTATATGGAGGCTGGCCTCCACACTTCGGCATAGTATATGAAGTTGACTCTCTGAACGCCTTGATCGGGTTGTTAACAGCCTGGATTATGCTCGCCATAGTTGTGTATTCATATTGGTATAGACACCACCTAGATGACCCAACCTGGTACTACACACTACTCATAGGGCTAGAGACCGGTATAATTGGATGCCTCTACACTGGAGACGCGTTTAACTTATTCGTCATGATCGAGGTACTCAGTATATCAGCCTATGGACTAGTAGCTTACCACAGGGATAGAGCAGAAGCTATAGAGGCGGCTGCTAAGTATGCATTAATAGGTGCTGTGGCGACAACATTCTACTTCACAGCCGTTGTACTACTCTACGCTGGATACGGCTCTGTAAACATGGGTGTATTAGCTTATGCTACTCGCCCATGGCTACTATTCTCCTCCCCCTTAGCCAGAGTCCCAGATACATTGAAGTACCTCTCATTGCTCTCCATAGCACTATCGCTCTGGGTATTCACGTATAAATCAGCCTTATTCCCCAACCACTTCTGGCTTCCCGACGCACACCCAGAGGCGCCAACACCTGTTTCAGCTGCTTTATCTGGACTTGTAGTCAACGTAGGAGTTTACGCTACTGCACGCTTCCTCTACACAATATTCGGCGAGAACTCTGCACTCGGGGAGTATAGGTCTATAGTGATGTTTGCATTGTTCCTTTTGGGAGTAGTGAGTGGTTTCATCGGTGCTTTAATGATGATGAAGCAGGATGACATTAAGAGGCTCTTAGCCTACAGTACTATAAGCCACATGGGTATCGCGTACATGGGTATCTCTGCAGGGTTTCTAACTGGTAATGATACAGCGGTTAAATACGCTGTAGCCGGTGGAGTCATACACGTTGTAGCACATAGTATAGCTAAATCAATGCTCTTCATGGCGAGCGGTGTATTCATCGATGCAGCTGGATCTAGAAATCTAGATGATATCAAGGGTGTTGGAAGACACTACCCACTAGCATCAGCCTCAATGATTCTCGGATTTCTAAGCTTAGCGGGCTTTATACCCTTAATAGGCTTCTACTCGAAGCGGTATATTGCACAGGGTTATCTAAACGCTGGATCAGCGCTAGTACCAGTGTTGTTAATTGCTATATCAGCGCTCTCCCTACCAGGCTACTTGAAGGTTGTATCAGCAGTATTGTTCTCCACGGGTGGAAAGCAGACAGGGTTGATCAAGGAGAAGTGGATTGAATACCTGCTTTTTGGAATGACGTTAAGCCTTATTGCACTAGGAGTAGTGTTTCAATACACGTGGTCGATCTATGAGTCAGCGTCAAACGCCCTTGTCAATGGTTATAACGTATACTTAGAGAGAACACTTGAAAACATACCCCCCGACTTAAAGGGCTTTATATATAATGAGTTGATTAGAGCGTATGCGGGTGTAAAGCCATGAAGACTACTCTAGTACTTGATCCAAGCTCTGCACTGACGATAGTTGTCGCTTTATTGGGATTATCAATACTCACGGTGTCTCTACTATACTATGCACTGAAGTCGAAGCGTATTAGAGTAACAAATGTATACTTGTCTGGAGAACCCGAAAGTGTTGTTTCATCAATAACGCCTAGTGTTACCTCAATGTACTGGGGTTTTATGAAGAGGTTTGCTAGGTCACTCTACAGGGTGCTTGTAGAGGAGGTGCATACTGGTAGCCTCCACGACTGGTATAAATTTCTCTCCTCATGGCTAGCCCTACTAGTCTTACTCGCAGTAATAGTCTTAATTGCTTCAATAATTGCGGGGTGGTAGATGTGTACCTTGATGTATATGTTAATGCATTGTTCAGCATATTGGTGTTTCCAGGCACTATATTCCTAATAGCTCTGGCCTTTTTCACGCAGTACCTTGTTAGGAAATTAAGTGCTAGGTATCAGAGGAGAATGGGTCCTTCATATGTTGGACCAATTGGACTCCTACAGCCATTCTATGACTTCTTAAAGCTCTTGAGGGCTAAGGAGGAGGTTGTTAATAGGTTTAGTATGCCTAGGCTTGCAGAGTTTGCCTTATTGATTGGAGTATCATGTATTGTGTCATCAGTGATATTTCTACCAATTAGCTTACTCAACGTGGCGACTGTTTTCGATGTGCTTATATTCTTCTATCTAAGTAGCGTTATGCCTCTCTTCGCAATGGTTATTGCATCGCTCTCTATGCCTAGTCCATATACTAGTATAGGTGTCTCGAGGTTGCTATCTCTAGTGACTATAGCTGAGCCAGCATATTTCGTCAGTATATTGGTACCCGTGTACCTGGCTACTCGTAGTGGCGGCGTATTTATGAGTATTAGCTCTACATATGTCAACTCCTCAAGGCTCTACTCTAATCCAGTTGCATTAGTGATTACCGCACTATCACTAGTAGGCTTCGCGGTGAGCATCCAGGTTAAAGCCATGTATCCACCATTTAATATACCTGAGGCAGAGCAGGAGATCATTGCTGGGTATGAGACGGAGTTTAGTGGTCCATTACTCGCACTAGCTAGGCTACTCCACGACTTAGACATAGTTATTGCACTACTCGCAGGTGTTTATATACTTCTAGGTGGCCCAATGCCATTTAATCACCTATCACCCCAAGGAGTAGTAGTGCTGGCATTGAAGTACCTCATACTCCTACTACTTGTCACTACATTGAAGAATATTATGGGTCGTTATAGAATCGACCAAGCACTAGTGCAGGTATTTAAGTATGGCTTAATACCCCCCATAATCGCCGCCACTCTCACACTGGTTGCACCATAGTATTGTGTCAACCCTCCTCAACCGAGACGAGATCTATTTTTACCCTAATCGAGCCACTCCATGGAAATGTAACTTCTACTCCATAGGCAACTATATACTCGTTGAAGCCGAGATTTGAGAGGTTAATGCTCACAGTATTGTTAGATGAATACACGGCTTTGACTACACCGTATGAAATACTCCTTGTTTCAAGACTACCCTGTGGCTTGTAGTCAATTAAAACCCTTCTCAACCACGGAGTGGTTGGTTTCTCAGGGGTTGATAGTGCAATGTAGTTATTGAGACTTGTGTCCCCGCGTAGAATATACAACACAACGGAGAGAGCCGTGTTATTTGCTTGATATGTTGATAGAGGCCCTGTTTCAAAGCTGACACTGAATAGTATTGTGTATAGTCCTGGACTCGCGAACTTGATCAGCCTTAGTACCTGGATATACTTATTGCTCCCAGGTATGTTTATTGAGGCTAGTTCACTACTTATATTCAAGTATCCCTCGTTGTCAAAGTACCAGTAGGTTTTATTGTAGTTATATGTTAGTATCGAGTGGTAAACCCCGTAGTCTGTTGCATTCACATTGCACGGTGAGTACGCATCGAGGGGTGGAGGTGAGGTCCACCATGGTGGACAAGATATAGGCCCATTTAAAAGTAGAGAGGCGGGTCTATTTGTCTTACCTGATGAAACTTTGTATCCTAGGTAGTCCAGTGGGGTGATACTACCTGTGGGCTCTGTACTGCCGTATCCAGACTGGGTGTTATTGCTCCTTCTCTTGAGGTATTCTATTAACTCGTCATCTATAAACGGCTTGTTCCTAATGTAATCTGGTGCTGTGAGTAATCCGGGGTCTTGTCTAGGGATGTAGTAGAAGACTACTCCTCTACTGGAAACTAGTAGTATTGTGGCAGGGGTTTTATTTATAACTACCTCTAATTCCCTGGGCTTGTATAAGACTTCTTTTACGCTCACACTGTATATTAATTCACCATCAATTTCCTTAGCAATGGCTTCTTCAATGTATAATGGAGTGTATGGAGTGATCGATAGTTTGAACGTTGTGTCGTTTACATAGCTGAGAGATAAGACGGGGGGATAGCTTGCGGATTGGTAGTTAACTATTGCTTCTCTTATTTGCTCATCCACGCTTCTACCTGCTTTAAGTATGTATAAGTATAAGCCAGTTACAACACTTATTACTATGATAACGGCTAGGTATGCGCCAATAATGGACTCTACTCCACGCATTAAACTCACCATTTAGAGTGTATTGTGTTTTGTAGAGGAGGCTTCTCCGAAACTAAGGATAGTGTTTAATGGGCTATAAGTAGTATCTTAGGAGTTAAAAGTATTAGTCTTGTACTTCAAGATCCCGGCTATACCATTAAAGGTTTTGTTAAACCAATCTGCCTCTGGGAGATCCTTGCTTACAACAATCGCTTTTACTCCATATTGATGCGAGCTCTCCAGCCAGTGAGATATGTCTTCACGGGATTCACTCACGATTAGTGTTTTGAGGACGCCTTGTTCAAGGGCTAATTTTACTTCTTCTTCACCGTAGACTACTAGGCCATCGTCCTTTGCAAGGTGGTATTTAAACTCCTCTAGAGTCTTCAATGACTCTGCATACTCGTATTTCTCGAGCAAGTCCCCTGCTTTGGATATTAGCTCTCTTAAGCCTACTTCACCCTGGTATGAGACATCTATTAACTCTGGTGCAATTATTTGCTTCAACCTGTAGTCTAGGTAGTTTCCAGCGAGGAAATCTTGTTTAGCGTACCCGGGTCCCCCTAGAACTATAAGTTTCAACTTACCTTGCTCATATAGAGGTAGAAATACATTGTTTGCACGCTCCCCAACCTTCTTGTAGAACTCCTCAACCATTTGCTCAATGATCCTGTCAAATCTCCTCTGGCTCTGCCCACCTTTATGGTGTTTACCTGGTATGTATGCTTCCATTTCTTCTACAATCTCTAGTTTATTGCCTTTTAGCAAACCTATAGTGGCTGCATCTCTCTCAACTAGGAGCAATCCAGCTACAGTGCTCTCGGTAACCATCTCCTCTAGAAACTCTGTGTGGAAGTACTTATCAGTCCTATAGAAGAACACCTGGATCTTCTCTGGTGGGACTAGCATTACAACCGTTGTCTCACCTGTATCGGGGTTCATTCCTGCAAATAGTGCTAATCCATTCTCAGGTATTTTCGGAATTTTACTGAGTCTATCATATGCAGCACTTAAAGCCCACTCTACAGAGTTCCTCGTCTTCTTCAACTTGATGTTTTCAGCTACAGACATCTCTTGTCTTAGTAGTGCTAAAACGTCTCCTATGGGTCTACCCGGTGGTATATATAGACTTAGAAGTATTGTAGCATGTGCACTCCACTTCTTTAATTCCTTAATAATCTCCCTCAGCATTTGCTTATCTACTCTAAGCTTCTCTACTTGCTCCTCGGTATAGCTAAAAACCCACAGCCTCATCCCTTATATTGTAATCCATAGAGTTATTTATGAAGCGTCAAGTCCCTTAAAAACATTGTGGTTCACGTGGATTGATAACCATGAGCATAGGGGTTGGGAGTATTGGAGTTAACTGGAGAAGATTAATCATCGCCACAGCACTAGTTCTAGGTGTTATACAGGCATATATAGTGCTAACAGGTGCTGATTTATCAAGAATAGAGTTAAAGGATCTAGTTTACTCTGCACTACTCGTATTCGCTGGGTGGGTTATATCTGCATTAAGGTTAACATATATTGTCAAGGCAAACTATAGGAGTGCAAACCTCTCTTTTAAGACATGTCTAAAAGCACGCTTCCTAGGGGATCTACTCGCAAAGATCACTCCATCAGCTATTGGAGGCGAGCCAGTTAGAGCATTATTAATTTCAAGTGAGACGGGGGTTGTCTACGGGCAGTTCATACGCGTTGGCAATATATGAGGTTTCATACGACGTGATCTATACATGTATACTCGGACTATTCTTCAGTGTGTGGTATCTACCATACTCAATACCAGTATTATTAGTGTCGGGGTTTGTAGTTGTTTCATGGCCTGTTTTCTTTAGGAATATTTGGAGGGTTGTTCCGAGGCTTAAGGCTAACTATGTAGCTGTGAAGCTAGGTAAATTCGCGTGGTTTGAAAAACTATTTAAGCACATTGAAGACTTTGGGAAAACATACTCTGAAATATCTAGTACCATGGATCTGGGGTCTAAACTATTCACTTGGATCCTAACAGTACTGATCCACTGCCTCTGGGCTCTAGCTATTGCACCCTTTCTGTATTTTCAGAGGAGAGCCGTGAACCCCGTATTAGGGCTTTGGACTGCGTTCTCAGCATACTCTCTAATGCAGGCTATTAGCATGCTTCCAACTCCAGGAGGTGCTGGTGTCGCTGAGTATGGTTTATCCCTAGTCCTCCCTCCAGAAGTAGTGGTTGCATATAGGATTATTTACTACTTTGTACCTATCGCCTCAGCGCTATTTATCTTAGCAGGGGAGTTGCTTAAATAGAGCTATGAACCACTGGTCTTTGCTTTGGGTCCAGCCCTTATTGCTTTCTTTGGTCTAAGAGTCCCCTTAGACTTACACCTCCTACACTTCGTGGCCCCCGGCGGGTTTAATGCACCGCATTTTCTACATACCCATTTATCTAGAATTCTTGCATGCACAATCCTTAGTAGTTCCGGGTCGTTTACAGGCATATACTGCCCCTCTATTCCCCAAGTCTACTCTTAAACTCAATTCATGGAGGGGATTTTAAATTGCTATGCTATGTAGAGTCCGCATGATCTTAGCCTCTCAATTATTAATTCTCGCTCGTCTTCGGGGTATAGTGATGCAGCATATTCTACTAGTTTTATATTTAGACTCCTCTGTTTTAGACTACTAATGTATTTTTCTAGTTTATCTAGGTCTACTCCCTGTCTTGCTTTGAGGACTAGGTAGTATTCTGGCTTAATGGACTTTACTTTAACACCATTAACTCTATACTCGACTCTATCTTCGATTATTTCAATGGGGATCTCTAGATCCATGTAGTTCTCGTATAGTTCTACAATGAGATTCCCTTTTTCCAGTGGGATTAGTAGTGATGGTGTACCTATTTCCGTTGATGAAATCTCCCAGTTTAAATCCTCTGCCAGCTTTTCAAAGAACTTTCTCTCAGCTATTGGGCTTGGGTTAAGTATGAATAAATCTAGGTCTCCCTCGAATACTTCTCTACCTAGTGCTAGCTCTACGCTTGTGTTGCCTATTACAGTGGCGTCTACTCCGCGTTCTTCAAGCTCTTTAAACACTAGTGCTAGTTCTCCCTTAGAGTACTCCATTTAGACACCTCTATATGTGTTTGCTTAATACTCGCTTTTAACTAATGGATTATTGTTGGTTAAATATGTCTAGTAGTCCACACTTGTTTGATGCTCATAGAGCAATGAAGCTCCAGGAGATCCTAGCGTGCAGGGTACTGGAGACTGTTGAACAAGCGCCCCCCCTAGATATTAATAGAGTTAAGTATGTTGCGGCATTCGACTCTTCATATAAGGATGGAAGGCAGTACGCTGTAATAGTGGTCTACAGCGTGGTTGATGGTAGAGTAGTTGAGAAAACATACTCTGTAGTTGATGTTAAGGTACCATATATACCTGGATTACTAGCTTTCAGAGAGGTGCCGGGGTATATGAGGGCCTATGGAAAACTAAGGTACAAACCCGACTTACTCCTTGTAGATGGCCATGGATTAGCTCATCCACGCGCATTTGGAATAGCTACACATCTTGGAGTAGTATTGGGTAAACCAAGCATTGGAGTTGCAAAGAAGAAACTATATGGAGAACTAGTAGCAATTGGTGAAAGAGTATTCATAAAAGCCCATGGCAAGATAGTGGGGGAAGTCTTAAAGCATGTAAACACTGAATTATACGTAAGTATAGGGTATAATGTAAAAATAGAAGACGCAACAGCAATAATAAAAAAACTACTAGTGGAGGGTAAAAAACTACCCATACCACTACAAATAGCAGATGAATACTCAAAAACAATTAAAAACAAGTAATACGGGTAAATACATAAATGGGCCCGTCGCCTAGCCAGGAGAGGGCGCCGGCCTGCGGAGCCGGAGGACCCGGGTTCAAATCCCGGCGGGCCCGCATTTCCTTTTAAATACCCAGATAAATTTTACTGGGTTTTCCCACCGTTCACGCTCCCTCCACGGGATTGTGAACTACGGTATGATATACTGGGTGAAATCATGTCTGCTAAACCCTTGGTATACCTGGGTGAACGCTAGTGTCTCTCAGCCATGAAGTCATCCTCGTGAGGGGTTAAGATAAGGCTTTAGTTTAAAAAGGCTAAGAGTTATCGACATTGTATGTAGCGATGGCTTGATAGAAAACCCCTAGTGTAATAGACTATTGTACTAGCTACTCGGGACTAGTACTTGAAGCAGACAATACTAAGGTCTACAGTGGAAAACTACAGGGAGGATCTCAGGAAGGTTTTTGGAGTGAGTCTAGTTCAAATAGTGTCGAGTTAGAGCTGGGGGGAGTTCCTCGGGAAGGGAAGAAGAGGTGTTAAGCACTATTCTCATGGATTTTCAACTCTCTCATAACCGCGATGGGAGACACCTAGGCAAATACGTCATCCCAACACTCATTACAGGAAACAGTTGTTTAAAAGAGTGTTATAGTGTGGGCTCTAGCATCCCCCTATTGTTAACGCGCTAGTAAGGCACATGAGTAGACATTCCCTGACCTCGTGTATACCTTGACCAAGTAGTTGGTGCCTGGTACAAATATTCCATTGACTGGGATCTCCAACATTGTTTCCTCACTCGGCCTCACTGTATAATCTACACTCGTGAAGGTCACTCCCACGACTTCCACCTTGTATATCACGGCTGACGCATCCCCGGTGTTCTTGACGTGCAGGTATAGTGTGGCATTAGTTGCATTGATATAGCTGTCCGGGTATATCTGCAATGACTCCATAGGGCGAGGCTTGTAAGCCTTTACCATTGATGCGTAAGAGCCTCCCAGCTCTGTATACACTACGACTTTATAGTAGAGACCCTCATTAAACCTACCGGCTAATCTAATTGTGATTTCTATATCACCGCCGGGGCCCAGTGGATAGTAGACTTTATACGAGGCAGACCCCTCGACCTCCACCTTGTTAACCACGGTTGTGGTTGATCCAGAGTTGTAGAGGTGGAGGTGTAGCACGAGGGGATCGAAAGTGACGTCGATGTAGCTGTCCGGTGCTATCAACAACCTCTCTCCAGATACAACTTTACTTGTGGGTGTCGCCTCCTGCCGCTCCTTCAACGCCTCATGCAATATTACCAAGGAGGCGACTAGGCCTATCGCCAATACTACAACCAATATCGAGAGAACTATCATCGGGGTCTTCATGCCGCATACCCATTAAAAATAATGCAAGGTCTTCAAAATGAGTCACATAATACACCATCGCTCTGGCGTTTTCACTGATGCTCGCTCTTATTTATTTACACTTATTCATTACATCTAGGGAACAAATTGAGAGCGATATTGTCTCTCGAGGTAATAGTAGATATGGAGTCAAACAGCGTGTTCTATGTTACTAATTTCTCTTTAGTAGCCCAGCTACTAGTACCAGGATGTCTCCTGTAATGTCTGATAATGCCGTTTTTGTGGAAGTCAGGGGGTCGTGGTACAGGTCTCACTGTGAACTGTGGTCTCCGCGTAGTGTTCGGTGAGGGTTGTCATCCGGATCAGCTGCGGAAGAATAGTAGCTGACCTAATAGTGACCTTCCAGGTGGTCAACGTCTCGGTTTATATGACATGGTGCGTAGTCGTTCCATGACTGTGGAAGCCGCATTGATAACACTTGCTCTCGATGCATTAACAGCTGCATTGAACACGCAGACAGTGTCATAATCAATAGCCTCGTCACAGCCAAGCTGGATGAGATCCAAGTCTACATTCTTCATCAAAGCCTGAACAGGACAGCCGAGAGCATGAGATAAATGGGTTCAAATACCGGTGGGATCACGGTTCCTTTATTTACTTTAGCCCGCTTGCCTGGTGTAAATGACCTACTTCTCGATTTGGAAATTGCATGGGCTTGTGAGGTATAGTATCTTAGTCTTAATGCCTGTTAAATCCATTCTGGAGTTGAAGTGTGGTTTGTTTTTAAAAAATATGAGTTTTAGGGGGTTTAGTAGTATATTCTTATGGTTAGTGTTATTGGTATTTCATTGTAGTAGAAGTAGTAGTTCCTTTGTCCACCATCGTTCCATCCAACCGTCGTCACTGGTACCGGGAATGCGGCTGTTATGGGTATTACATAGACTCCTCTCGGCGTGCTTGCACTGTACTTTATTGTTACATTGGCTAGTATTGAATTCGTTGTCCAAGACTGGATGACAGGGGTTACTGTTATTCCGACTTGTGTGAGGTTTGATATGTAGGTGCTTGTTGTAGTGTATATACCCTCGTTGTATGCGTATACATTGTATGGTAGAGTGTAGCTTGGTAGATACGGTGTCTTAATTGATACTAAGTATGTAATAGTCTTCGAGGATGTCATATATATTGGCGAAGCTCTCAGTGTTATCGGGAACAACTCTATTGTGAATGGCTCACAGTATTCCAACCCCCTGAACTGTATATTCCTCACAACTACTCTATATACTCCAGGCCTTGATGCAGGTGCAACAATCAAGGACTCACCTGGAATTAGTGAGTCCCAGAACCTAGTTGGGTTGTAGCTAGATCCGCCGGCGGGGTCTCTAGTTAACTCTGCACCAAGCTGTACACCGCTCACACTATACGTGTATGTCTTGTTGTTTTCATCAACCATTACATAGCTATATGGCCCATAGACGTGTACATCTAGATTGCTAGCGTAGTTGTCGCTACCATAGGTCGGCCAAGTAACTCTAACGCCAAGAGCCCATGTGTACCTTAAGTAGTCTGTTATAACAACCTTGAAGACCCTCCAGTCGCCAGACTCATACCTCCACGTGTAGTCGAATGCTCCACGTAGATAATTATTCTTCCTCGGAGTGTTCTCGGTGGATGGCGTTATCCTATACACTTGCTCGTACGAGACCATTAGTGGAGAGAAGAATGATACTGGTACTAGTGCTCTAAATCCTTTACTAGCCTCCTCGATAACTACGTATCCACTGTAGAAGCCTGGCTTCAATGGGCCGAACACAGACACTGTAACTAGTCCTCTACCACCGGGCATTATGTTAAGCATTGTTGGTGAAACCCTTACTTGACTCCATGGAACGAGCTTATATCCAACGATTCTGACTTTAATGGGTAGTAAGCCCCTATAAGTTGAACCAGACACTCCAAGCCTCAGTACAAGGTACTTCGGAAGTGTTGACACGTCTACACCCATATACCTCACCGCGAGTTCCTCTATCTCGCTCAGTTTCTCACTCAGCTTTCCAGACTGAATCCTAACAGCGTTGGCTCTACGTATATCATAAGTTATTCTCGCGGTTTCATACCACGAGAAGACTCCATCTGCTCCATAGTCAATCCAGTAGGCGAAGTCCATGACGCTCGTTGAAATCATCAACGAGTAGTTGCCATACCTACCACCAGTCTCAAAGTACTCGAATGGGTAAATACCCTCTATCTCGAAGAAATCGTACTTTGCCAGTGTAGATACGTTGAAGAATAAGTAACTATATGTTGTTGAAGCCGTAACATTAATCAACACTGTGTCCCCAGTGCAGTTTACAACACCCATCGATCCAGCAATAGCGCTACATACAGGGGTTACCCCCACAGACTCTAATCTTGCAGCGTAGACTCTGTAGTTTCCAGCCCCCTCAATAGTTATAGTTCTAGCGGCATAGTAAGTAACCAGTGGTATGAAGACTTTTGGCTCATACCATGAACCAGTATAACCGGTGAAAGCTCCATATGTAACAGTATTGTAGTTTACACCTAGCTCACTAAATACGTCCCTAGCGAAGTCCACTGAGTAAACCCTGGGTAATGAGGGATCCAATACTGCTCTAACAGCATCATACGCGTTTACAAAGCCAGCACCCTGCGATAACTCATCATAACCCATATCCTTCGCGTTGTTCATTAAAACAGTCTTTAATAAGTACGCTGGTATCCTAGATCCATACTTACTCCTATAAGCCGACACAACGAGTGCTCCTACACCAGCAGTCATTGGTGTAGCCTGGCTAGTACCACTAAATAAGTTATAGGCTAGTTTACCAGTGAGGTTTCTAACTCCATAAATGTTTCCAAGGGCATCCCACGTTCTACCAACAGCCCAGGCGAATGAACCAACAGCAACTAAGTCTGGCTTGGCAACACCCAGCTCTGTGGGTCCACGATTACTCCAAGTTATAACATCCCTGCTCGAGCCAGGCCAGTAGTAGCCGTAGATCGGCCTATAAGTGAACTCTGTGGCAGCACCCACGGCTATAGCGAATGAAGAGCTTGCGGGTGACGAGACAGTTCCATATCCTGGTCCTCCATTACCAGCTGCGACAAAGTGCATTGTTCCAGAAACCAATATAGTGTAGTCGAATACAGCGCTCTCCGGGTCTGCACCAGTATTCCAACCCCATAGAGCCCAGCCGCTTATTTCATAGGAGTTGCTCGTTATGTCAACTTGGTGTTCACCCGTGTAGACCCATCTCCACTCATATCCCTCAAACATTATCCATGGATTAACCAAGAGGTCTGGCCATAGATACCTCGATCCATCTCCATACTCAGCAACCATGTCGAACCCCGAGAAGAAGTATATAGACACCGCGACACTCCCGAAGTATAGTGCAGGCGATGCAGCGATCTTCGCTCCTGGTGCTTGCCCGGCAATACTGAGGTTTCCATAGCCCGTCTCGGCGTAGAAGTCTCTACCAGCGGCGGTGTTTGCACAGTACGTTCCGTGGCTATTGTAATCATACTCTATTACAACGTAGTCTCCATACGGGTCTAGTCCAGGCCAGACAGCGGCTACAGGCTCGTAACTCCAAGTCTCCCTCATTATGACGTCAGCGGTTGAGTAGCCAGTTAAAGGCGATGTACTAGGCATTAATGACTTCCACTCGCCAAGTTTCTCCAGTATAATGGCGAAAGCCGAGTCGTAGACGTATCCAGCTAGTGTACCAATCGAGTAGTCTCTAATCCCGTCTCCATCAAGGTCTCTAGCTATTACTTCACTACCATACTTAATTGGCACTTCATCTGCAAATGAGAAGTCAGGGCTTGTTCCAATAGTGCCTGGTATGTTTACTCCACAGTATGATGTTATAGTACGCACTAGGTTTAGAGCTGTCGTGGTGTCAGCGTAGAGAGTATCGTATAATCCATCTCCATTAGAGTCAACTACTATAACTGGAATAGTATACGTCAGTGTGCCTATAGGTAGTGATACCACTTGTAATGCAAGCCCGAATTTCACGTCTCCATAGTGTGTTATGCCCCCGATATACCAGTTACTCGGGAATGTCAGCCAGAGCGATCTACTTGCACAGCCAGTTATTCTTGCATATAGTCTATTAGTCCACCTATACACGTAGTACGGTGGATAGAATACGTAGAGATCGCTTGCGTTGACGAATATGTATCCACCGCCTATATCAGTAGCCCTCACTGGTGTGAGAACTAGGCCTAGGCTACTTGCATCAAATATTAATGGTACTCCATTCTTATCTCGTGCAATGACTCCTACTCCTAGCCCTGGTGATCCATAGTCTACTCCTGTATCCATTATTGCTAGAGTTGCGTTCTCACCCTTGATCTTATACGTAGTCCATACGCTGTATGCGCCAGTGATCTCTGTAGTGTAGTGGTAGCCTGATCCACCAGCTTGTAGCTCTCCATAAGACACCTCCTCTCTCGATAATAACTCGCTAGAAACCTTCATTTCTCTATTGATCAATGCATCGAGCCTTACATCAGGCAGTATAGCTAGAACTCCCCGTGTGGTGGCTATCCTCGGCAATTGCTCCCTGGTTATCCAGGCCACTACTATGTTGTATAAGTGGGTTGGTAGAGATGCAACGATTCCAAGTACTTTGCCTCTCAAAGCACTAGTGGTGATGGATGGATCTAGTAGTATTAGTACTTGTCCAAACTCCACACTAGACTCGACATTTAACTCCAGCGGATCTGGCTTAGTAAATGATAATAGTGATTCATCGTCTACGTAGGCGCCATGCCTCCAGTACTCCTCACTCAGTAGTATGGGGCTTACATACGCCTGTCTATTGCTTGTCGCCAACTCTACTTCGACCTGGCTTATAGTAGCTATTGATATATTGGGTAGTATTAGAGCTAGTATTAAGATCGATGTTAAGAGGGCTTTAGAGACCTTGGGATTCACATCCCACACCCATTTTTATTAAAGTAATTGCCCTAGTTAAAAAGCTTTCATGGAATAGTATTACTAACTAGACATCTCTAACCAATAGTCCTCATCAAAAACACCATTCTCTAGTGAACACTCTGGTAATTCACCAACACCTAGAAACACTACATCTCCATATCCATTAATCAAGCCGGTGAGACACTGCAACTTGTATACAGCGACTGCTTAGACAAACCCCCGCTCTCTAATACTATAATCGTTTGATTACCGAAACCTCCGCTGATTACTTGCTGACCTCCTCCCCGCCCTTAAGGGGCGAGGTTTCCCTTTAGGGGGTTCACTGGTTCCCCGCATCTATTCGGGTTTACATCTGTCCTCTGCGGGGCAGTCGGGGTGGTCAGAGATCCCCCCATATAGTGTATTTGCCCTGTGGTTGCACTCCCCGCATCCCACATGGGCTTAGGGGCAACCACAGCTTACAATAAACTCATCACCAAGGAATAATCAAAATGAGAGAATTTATAAGCATTTCTATCCATCCCCGCCTTGAAAGGCGAGGCTTTCAGTTGTAAACGTGACACCAACGAAGCCAGATTAGAGTAAAGTAAAAGGAAATTATGCCGCCGCCGGGATTTGAACCCGGGTCACGGGCTTTCTCCACTTTACATGGGCTCGAAAGGCCCGCATACTTGACCGGGCTATACTACGGCGGCATTCAATATGTTTATCCAATTGGAACCCCCTTATAAGCTTCACTGGATTCAATTTATTTCGCGCTCCCTCTTGTGAATTGTTCTCAGCGAGTAAATGTATAATAAATGTATAAATATGTCTATATATTCTTTACATATATTGAAAAGAGGTGGATATTTTGCCCACTTTGAGATCCGGGTTAATACCCGCTGCACTATTCGCTGACAAGCTGAGGCGTGTACTATTTGGTCAATTGAGGGATTACACGAAGAAAGATAAGGAGTTTGCCAATAGAATTCCATATTATTCTGCACTCTTAAATAGAGCATTGTTCACTCTTCTCGTAGATGAGTTAAAAGTTGATAAATTAGATGTTGTGAGAATAACCATAGACTACGATGTAGATGAAGAGCACAAGGAGGTGAAGTGGAAGTGGGATACACTGAAGGTAGAGGTCTTTAAGCGTGTACCCCTAGAATCCTATGCAGAAACATTAAAGACATTTATCGCAAAGGCACCTGAAATAGCCACTGGGGTTGTCAAGTACAATGTAGAGAAAATTGGTGAAACATTTGATGGAGACCAAGTATACGCGGTTAAAACAAATGGAAAAGAAGTGGGTGCAGCTGTAGTTGTACTAGTTGACGAAAACACATTAGTGCTAAAGAAGGCAGCCGTCATAGAGCCCACATACGCCATATTCGACAAAGTCAAACTAGAAATAGCTGGGAGAAACATTGAGGATGTTTTAAAGGATCAACTCGGCAAAGTAATGCAAGCAGGTAAACACGTTTCGTACGATGAGGCATTAAAGACGATCAATGCAATTAGAAGCAAAGTAGAAGCAAAGCCCATTGAAAAACCCCCTGAGCTTGAATATGAAGGGGAGGCTTAAGATAGTAAATACCCCCTCCCCTTAAACATTTCTTACACCCCTCCCATCTAACACTGAAAATCTTTCTTGACATATTTGAATTAATAATCTTTGAAGCTTCTCCTCTCCACGCGCGGGGTTATTATTAGGATTTACCAATCTATAAACAAGGGGAGGGGGTAAAATTTATAAGTTTCCAAGGGGGAGTATTATATGGTGAGAATCATGGTTACACTTACTCAGTTAAGAAACAAGGTTATTGGACACCACGTTTATGGAGAACTATATGGCTGCGACCCAGACCTCCTAAGCAACGAAGAGTACCTCGCAAGAGTGGTTAAAGAGGCCGCTGAAATTGGCGGCTTCACACTACTAGATGTAAAAGCATGGAAGATAAATCCAGGTGTGAGCGTTGTCGGCATAGTGTTGGAGAGCCATATAACTATACATACATGGCCTGAGTACGAGTTTGCAAGTGTGGATGTCTATACCTGTGGGTCGAGGGGGGATCCATACAAGAGCTTTAACTATATAGTTGAAAAACTCAGAGCTAAATACTATAAGGTTAGATATTCTAGTAGAAACTACGAGGAGAAGGATGAAGGCTAATGTAGTAATTATTGGTGGAGGACCGGCAGGACTATATACAGCTCTAAGTGTGAGAAACCACGATGTATTAGTCGTGGAAGAGCATAAATCCATAGGTTACCCCAAGCACTGTGCAGGCATAGTTGGAGAATACGTTGCTAAGTCTGTAGCGGGGCTCTCTAAACGCATCATTAATGCATCATATAGGAGAATACATTTCCTAACTCCTATGGGGAGAGTGGAATTAGACTTCAAAAAACCAATTGCCTACCACGTTGAAAGACCCCTACTCGAAGAGGTTTTAGCCTCCAGGGTTGAATCCCTCGGTCATAGAATTTTAAGAGGTGTAAGAGCTAAGCCCGGTAGTTTACAGTGTGTAAAGGTGAGGGGCGATTGCTTGAAATTCGACTTCCTCGTGGTGGCGGAGGGGGCTGGTGGATTATTCCGTGGCTTCTTCTCTAGGCCTATTAAGAACTACCTAGTTGGACTACAAGTAGTTGCAAAGACTGTGGGACTACCGGAAGACACTATAGTTTTAATATATGACGAGAACAGCCCGGAGTTTTTTTTGCATGGATAACCCCGCTGGATGATGAAAAAGCCCAGTTAGGCTATGCGTCGAGGAAACCAATGGAGCATTATTTACTCAAACTAGTCGAGAAGAAGACTGGTCTTGTAGTGACGCAGATTCTAGAGAGATATGGGGGAATTATACCAATTGAAAAGCCATTGAAAAACCCCGTCCTCTATGAAAGAATAGTTTTTCATGGTGATGCAGTACCAATAATTAAGCCCTACACTGGTGGTGGATTATACTATATATTTAAACTATCACCAATCCTGGCGAGATTTCTCGACGATAACGACCTCGTGGGCTATGCCAGTGCTTTCAAAAGACTATTCCTCGTGAAGAGTGTTATTGAGTATGCCGCAGCATCGTTTTTCAGGAGGACGCGATACTATCTACCTCTACCTGTTTTAGAGTCTATGAGTAGATTACGTGTCATAGAGCCAAGTGACTTCGACTCCCACTATTTGCTTATTTTGAAGCTTCTAGGAGTTATACCAGTTCTTCCATTCTCCTTTCTCTTCTAATACACTTCTTTATCTCCTCTACAAGTCTCTCTATGGAGGAGGAGACTTCGAGCGACACCTCTAACCCTAAATCCATGCTCTTGGGGTATATACCAATCACGTATATTTTCTCGAGTCTCCAAGTCTTCTTCATTAAATCTATTAACAGCGTGAGTGGAATATTGTGTGTTGATAACACTAAGTTCACTTCACTAATGGATTCCTCGCTTGCAACAATTATGTCCCCGGGTCTACCGTTCTCAAATAAAGCCGCGTCAATTATAATCAAATAGCGGGGCTTAAACCTCTCTATTTCCCCAAAGCAGTTTTCAACTCCATACTCGCACTTCAAGCAGAAGACATCATTCCTTAATAGTTCATCACACGCTATTAACCCGGCTTGATCATCCTGCCTCAGAGGAGAACCAGTGCCGATGATTAAAAAAGAGTTTTGAAATAATGAACAAAAATCAATCAATCCCACTACCGTGGAGCGTTTGAAGCTCTCTTCAACAAGTCCTCCCAGACAGCATCGACATAGTCCTGTAGTTGCTTAAGCAACTCCTTGTTCTCCGGTCTCAGTAGGTGCCTAAACCTACCCTGAACCTCGAGGAATTTATCAATTGGTTGCTTGAGAGACGGGTTTCTAGCTATCACTAGGCTTCTATCAGTTAGCAAGTAGCCTGTCTCAGGAGTCCACTCCCATAGTGGGAAGTAGCATGTGTCAACAGCTCTTCTAAGTATTTCGATAGATATTGCCTCCTCATGCCTCCAACCCCTATCACAGCTACTTAGAGCGTGTATAAATGCTGGTCCATTAACTTCAATGCCTTTTCTAACCTTCTTCATTAAGTCCATCCAGTGTGCTGGAGTGGCTGTTGCAACGTAGGGTATCCTATGGGCAACCATTATGTCTGCAATAGGCTTCTTATGCTCTCCCTTACCAGGTAATACGCTTCCAACAGGTGATGTCGTTGTCCAGGCGAATTTAGGTGTCCCGCCAGACCTTTGGATACCAGTATTCATGTAGGCCTCGTTATCGTAGAGTATGTAGAGTACGTCATGGCCACGCTCAGCCATACCACTCAGTGCCTGGAATCCTATATCATATGTTCCACCATCACCCGCGAACACCACTACGTCTACGTGATCGTATTTAAGCCTACCAGTCTTCTTCAAAGCCTTAATAGCTGCTTCAATTCCACTAGCTGTTGCTGCAGCGTTTTCAAATGCATTGTGGATCCATGGTACGGCCCAACTTGTATATGGATAGATCGATGTTGACACCTCGAGGCAACCAGTTGCGCTGACAACGATTGTTGGGCCCCTAAACGCGAAGCTAGCTAATTTAACAACTATTGGTGCTGCACAACCAGCACATAGCCTGTGCCCTGGTATTAGCGCAGGCCTCCTCTGCTCTGCTAACTGCCTTAAATTAAACACTAATGGGAACTCCTTCTTCTCGCCGGGCTCAAATATCCAGAGCTTGTAGGGTGGCTCTCCCTTCTTAACTGGTATTTCAGGGATAGTCTTGACGACCATTAGCCCCTCACCCCGAGAAACCTCAATCTCTCCTCTTCGGGTATGTATCCTCTCTCGAGGTCTTTTACAAGCTGGTTTATCATGGTGGAAACCATGTCTGGTGATAAATCTCTTCCTCCAAGACCATACACGTAGTCGACTAGTATTGGCCTACTCCTCTCATGGTATAGAGTTGACGCTATGTCTAGGTATAGTGCTCCATACTGCCCGGGTCCGATAGCTCTATCCATGACTACAACGAGCTTGGTATTCCTCAATAGATTCCTAATATCACTGTGTGGGAACGGCCTATAAGACCTCACTCTAAGTAAACCAATCTTCAACCCTCTCTCACGATACTTCTTAACAACACTCCTAATTGTCCCAGCACCACTACCCATAGCAACTATAACAATGTCCGCGTCTTCAACCATGTAGGGGTCTACTAATCCATTTCCATACCTTCTACCCGTTAACTCATACCACTCCTCATTAACTTGCTTAATGACGTCTAAAGCCTTATTAATCGCGATCAACTGCGGTATCTTCATCTCGAAGTAGTAATCGTATAGTGCTAGGTTACCGAATGAGAGTGGTCTAGCGGGGTTTAACACATAGTCTACTTCTTCACCGAAGTAATCCACCCTAACCTTAGGGATCTTCCTTGGACCACCGAGGAACTCGTAGACAGCTTCATCAGGTAAAGTATAAATGTTCTCAAGTGTGTGGCTTAGGAAGAATCCATCAATGTGCACTGAGGTAGGTAACTGGACTTCTGGGTGCTCAGCGATCTTAAATGCCTGGATTGTCGTGTCATATGCCTCCTGAACATTCTCCGCGAAAAGCATGATCCAGCCAGAATCCCTCATTAAGTATGCATCCGAGTGGTCGTTGTGAATATTTATTGGTGCTGAGAGAGCTCTATTAACCACAGCTAGGACTATCGGTAGTCTGAGGCCGCTAGCTATATATAAAATCTCAACCATTAATGCCAAACCCTGCGAGGAGGTGGCAGTGAATGCTCTCGCACCAGCAGCTGCAGCCCCAACACATGCACTCATAGCTGAGTGCTCTGACTCCACGGGTACAAACTCAGTGTGTACTTCACCGTTAGCTACAAACTCCGAGTACTTCTCAACGATTATTGTCTGTGGGGTTATAGGGTATGCTGCAACCACGTCTACATAGCTCTGTTTAGCAGCATATGCTATTGCCTCATCTCCATTGAGATTCATCATTACTTGCTTCTCACGTGGATACTTGGGGACTAATTGAAGCCTACTCATACCTACTCCCCCACCTCTGGAACCATTGTTATCGCCTTCACGGGGCATTCATGTGCACATATGCCGCAGCCCTTACAGTAGTCGTAGTTTACAAATACCTTCTCTCCATCCCATATTATCGACATGTCTGGGCAGTAGAGCCAGCATATCATGCACTTTGTGCACTTACTCTGATCAATCACTGGCCTCAGAGCCCTCCAATCACCAGTTTTAACGTCTGTTGAAAGCCTAAATGCAACTCCACCAAGTGGTATTTCACGCCACGAGCGTAGAGTAGCCATATCTTACACCTCTCTCGCTTCTTCAAGTGCTCTTCTAACAAGCAATATGTTTTTCTCAGCTACTGGTTTAGAAAACCTCTCACTAATAGCTTTTTCAACACTCTCGATCTTCACAACACCAATCTTCACGATTCCAGCAAGCATAGCCGTATTAGTGATCTTGGACTTCAACACCTCGAGGGCCAGTTTCGATGCAGGTATTAAGACAACTCTATAATCCCCCTTCTTAATGCCGAGAGAGCTAAACACTTGCTCCTCGCTTCCCGTGTAGTTAGTTATTATGATGCCACCCTGCTTTAGACCACTAAGTATACTTGGAGACAACAATGTATAGTCGAGTACAACAACGATGTCTGGGTTATAAACCATACTGTGTATTTCCACAGGCTCATCACTAATCCTAGTAAAAGCCATTATTGGTGCACCAGACCTCTCAGGCCCAAACGCTGGGAAACTCTGCACATACTTACCCTCATAGGACGCAGCTAGCGCTGCCAAGTTACTAGCAGTCCAACCACCCTGCCCTCCCCTACTATGCCACCTAATCTCAACTAGCAATTCAAACACACCTACTTCAATTTCACCTATAAAACCAGCATTTATATACATCAAACACCAATAATACCTAAAACTCCTCTTCTCCACCACGCATTAATGTGAAAAACAAAAAGCAGTAAATGATATCGCTTGTAAGCATCTACAACTCTATATTTCAATACCAACAAGAACAATGATCCATTTCACGATATAATAAAATATCTGAGTGAGGGCTTCATGGAAGACATTGAAAAAAGCCATTGCCACGAAAAATTATTTCCTTAACTCAATAACGGTATTTAAGAGATTTTGAAACCACGGCCATGTAGGAAATATCCTAAAACAGCCCCAATACTCGCCACTAACGGTGCTATAGACTCTCCCCTCTTCAGACTTGTCCTTTGCCTGGAGAATAATTACTAATCTATCTGTATATTCATAGTAGACTCCATTCTGCGTTATATAGGTTAGATTATATGGTTTATCAAGCACTACTTCTACATACGTAGACTCACTCTTCACTAATTCAACATGTTGCTTAGTAAAGACACATACAGCGAGTCCATACAAGTGGCTAAGTACATCTTCAATCGATGTCAAGAGCTTCTCAAAACCCGGAGATGACGAGTTTAGTGTCAATGTCTCACCATCTTGGTAATGAACAATTATCTCTTTAACCTTCCCACCCAGCGAAACTCTCGGCTGTGATAAAACCAAGTATGATATCACGAGTAATACCATTAGTAAGGACAGAGAAATCCAAAAAACTTTACTCTTCAATATACTGCGGGAACCCATTGTACAAACTCCACCTCTTCATTATTCTTACCAATTAAAAATCCCCTGATATGATAAACTGGTATGATAACAGTGCTTTCTGCACCAGGTGTAGGTGCATAGTATACGAGCTCTACCGACTTAATGACAACTCTGCTAATCATAGACCTCGGCATTGAGCTGCCATACCCCACTTCTCTCAGTTTCTGAATAGCCTCATCCGGCTTTATTAATTGCACTTTACGAGTGGACTTTATATTCCAGAAGTCTCCTATAAACCCTATGATCTCCCCATCTCTACCAAAGTACACTCTAACTTTTCCACCACTACCCCATATTCTCACTCCATCATAGTAGAGATCAAAGTTCACGTGGACGTTGTTTATATAGTAGGTTCTAGAGCCATTTATAGTGCCAATTATGGTTTCATCGTATGCAAGAACATCCTCTCTGGATTTATTTAACTCGATGCTTATCTTCCATGGTATTAAACCATATAGTTTAAGCTTTTCAACGAAATCTCTCGCTAATTGAATGTATTTATCAATGGGCATGATTTCTTCTCTTCTTAGAAATGTTTTCTGCATTTTCTCGTGATCATAGAACCTAATATTACCGGTAGTATAGATTCTAAGCTCTTTCCAGCCACTTACAAACACCCAGCTATTGTTCTCATAAATAGGGTCTACAGATATGTTGAAAACACTATTAGCAATTAATTTAACTTGATCCCTAGATAAATTCATGGATTGCACTTCAAGAACATCTATCTCGCCTGGAACACGCGGCAACTCTGCTTCAACAACTACAACTTCTGCACCATAGTCACCGGGCGATCTGTTTACAGATATGATCAGTACCAAAGACATTACTACTACGGTGAATAATCCTATTGAAATTAATAATTTAAGTACAGGATTCAACCTCAACACTGCCACCTCCTATATACAAATCCATACTCCGGTTGCATCGGATCATCTATATCTGGCCCAACATAACCATATCCCGGTAGATAGTCATTATCATAGAAATATCCATTGTAATTATCTACCACGGCTAATAATGCGGCATAAACATCATCGGGCTGCCAGTCTCCGGTTGTCAATCTCCACGCATAGCCAATCGGTACAGGACCGGGCCAACTTCTTGTCATATACGTTACCATCCTCTCGCCAGGGGATACACATGGTCCCCATGGATGTAAACATATCAGTCGATCATATCGAACCGTGTCGAAACCCATCATTACGTGTAAGCCTTTAAAAGCAGGGCCCCATCTATTTATTGCGTCTGGTAGACCCTCCGGCTTCCATTGAAGAACTTCACACCCTGAAATAACAATCCATTCTAGATCTTTATCTCCCCATTTCACCTCTGTATAGTGAACAAGTTTAATTAGAAAATGGTCACCATCGTGATCTCTAGAGAAATAAAAACCCCATGGTGCTCCATGCCCTGCAAACCATGCAAAGTCCACAGAGTCTATCCAAACATAATCAGATCCTCCCACGCTTGGATCTTCAAAATCGCTTTCCCAGGCCAGATCATTCCCCCAGTTAAAGCTCTTTGTCCACCCTTTATCACCGAGTGCATTGTAAAATCCTTCTGCTTCTTCTTGTGTCCATGTTAGATTTGATAAATCATAGTATATCTCCAGCCATTCCACGCCTACTTCTTTATCATTGCTATCGTCTTGACCTGCCCTCACAATCGTGGTGTGACTAGGTATGCTCAACAGTAAGATTAGAGATATTACTAATAGTGCGTCGGCAACTTTATTTATTGTGTTCCAATTAAGGTTCATCTCCACACCCCAGGTATAATTAGTTGCACTTTGATATTTATTTTTTTTTAAATGTTTATTTAAAGATCTTTTTACTCCCTTAGAGGAGGGTGTATAGAATATGTTTATATCAACCGCGTTTTATGCTTGAAGAGTGGAAATTCTCTTTGATGGCTCAATTAACTTGCTTACTCTATAGGGGTTGTAAATATACATGTATTTATAATCTATACCTGTATATTCTTAAATGCAGGTTGCTTTATACTGGTGTATTGGGGTTGCAGGCTCTGGGAGCGCAATCCAGTATACTGAGTAGGGCTACTGGTAAGTACAGAGTGTCTGTAGTTATTGATCGATGTAAAGAATGTGGAATATGTATATTTGTTTGCCCAACCAAGGTACTAGTGAAGTCTAGTGTTTTAAATAAATACGGCTATCACCCACCAGACCCAGTTAATATAGACAAGTGTATTGGCTGTAGACTCTGCGAGTACAATTGCCCGGACTTCGCGATCTACGTTGAGAAGGTGGTGTAGAGTGAGGAAGACATTTGCATCTGGAAACATGGCTATTGCTGAGGGTGCTTTAACAGCGGGTTTGAAGTTCTACGCTGGGTACCCTATTACCCCGAGCTCAGAGATCATGGAGTACCTGGCAGAGAAGCTACCAGAGTATGGGGGAGTATTGATACAAATGGAGGATGAAATAGCCTCAATAAACGCTGTCATAGGGGCCTCGTGGGCTGGAGCAAAGGCAATGACCGCAACCTCTGGCCCGGGCTTCTCCTTAATGGCTGAGGCGATTGGATTAGCAATTATAACGGAGACCCCACTAGTTGTTGTTAACGTAATGCGGGCTGGTCCAAGCACTGGTGTACCAACAAAGACAAGTCAATCGGATGTTCTACAGGCGAGGTGGATGTCCCACGGTGACTACATAATACCCGTTTACTCACCCTGGAGCGTTCAAGAAGCCTACGACTTGACGATAAAAGCCTTCAACACAGCTGAGTTACTTAGAACACCCGTTGTAGTCCTCAGCGACGCAGTCATAGCCCACTTATGGGAACCCCTTACATTAATGGAGAGGGGGGATGTTGAGATCGTTAATAGGAAGACTCCTGTAGATCCCACTGGAGAGCCGTACCCGCCATACAAGCCTGACCCAGACCTTGTCCCCCCAATGCCTCTATTTGGAAGGGGTTTCAAGGTGTTGGTTGAGTCACTAATTCACGATGAAAGAGGGTTTTATAGTCCAAGAGATGATGGTTACAGGTCTCTTGTTAAGCGGATTTCACTGAAAGTATTGAAGAGGCTAGACTATGTATATGAGCAAGACGCTAGGTTTACTGAAGATGCAGATGTACTCCTCGTCTCCTATGGTTCAACAGCTCGATCAACATACCTAGCCACAATTGAGTTGAGAAAGCAGGGTGTAAAAGCTGGTTTCTTGAGGTTGAAGACTCTGTGGCCACTCGATGATGATAGAATTAGGAAGACTTCGAATGCAAGGAAGATCATAGTGGTTGAGAATAATATTGGGAAGATATACTTGGATATAGATAGGATCTTTAAGGATAGAGAAGTCTATCCATCACCAGTTTTAAGCCTCGAACTCCCAACACCGAGAGATGTACTCGAGGCTGTAGAGCCATGGCTATGACTAGGCAAATACACCCACTCGATAAACACCTCCGCTTAGAGAGAATACCAACACTATACTGTCCTGGATGCGGGCTTGGAATAGCGCTGGGTGCGTTACTCAGAGCACTCGACAAGAGAATTAGTGAAGGCACTATAAACCCCGATAAAGTACTATGGGTAGGGGGCATTGGCTGCTCCTCGAGAATGGTGTTTTATGTTAACTATGATGCAGCACATGTAATCCACGGGAGGGCAATACCATTTGCTCTGGGAGCTGTGCTAGCAAACCCCGATCTCCTGGCCATAGTTACTGGTGGTGATGGAGACATAGCTGGAATCGGGGGAAACCACCTTATACACGCTGCTAGGAGGAATGTAGATATGATAGTACTAATGTTCACAAACTTCGTGTACGCAATGACAGGTGGGCAGGTAGCGCCAACAACTCCACGGGGTGTTTCAACCACTACAACTCCACGTGGAAACCCCGAGTACCCCGTAAACGCTGTTAAACTAGTTGGTTCACTAAATGCTAACTACGTTGCACGTGCAAGTGTCACTACACCACACTACATAGAGCAGTTCTTCTACAAGGCCTTGGGTATGCGTGGATTTAGATTCATAGAGATTGTATCGACGTGCCCGGAGATATATGGAAGACACATTGGTCTCCGAGACCCCGTTGAAATGTACAGTGAGTTGAGGAAAAGGGTTAAGTATAAGCACAAGCCAAGCCTTGAAAAGGCGGAGATCGACTGGGAGAAGGGGATCGTCATAGGGGAGTTTGTGGAGAGGAGTAATCCATCACTCATAGAAATACTTAAGGGTGTTAGGAGTTGAAGTATGAGGTTTTAATTGTGGGTAGAGGTGGACAAGGGGTTTTATTATTAGGGAGGATCATGGGGTTGGCTGCTAGTAAGTATGCTGGATTATACGCGGTTGTAACTGAGACGTATGCGGCTGAAACTCGTGGCGGGGAGAGTAGGTCGGATGTAGTGATTGCATCTTCAATGGAGGAGGCTCCATACGTAAGAGTCTTAAAACCCGATATCGCGGTGTTTATGTATCCTTATAGACTCAACTACTATAAGAAGATCTTAGGAGAAAACACACTGGTAGTAGTAGATGAGGAGTATGTAGAACCCAGCGTGTTTCAAGGAAACCGGATAATTACATTTAGATTCAGTGAATTCGCTGAGAAGCGTTTTAATACGAGAAGAGTAGCAA
>JAJHRV010000111.1 GCA_020833525.1 Thermosphaera sp. | reverse complement strand
CAATATTACTAATGGAGGAGTGGTTGTTTCTTCATATAATATACCCTTTATAAAGCCATTCTCTACGAGATATTTGTACGTGTGCCAATTCATGAGTTGATCGTTGTAGACTAGGCGCTTATTCCACCAAGCGTATCCAACGCCTAGAGATCCTTTTAGACTAGCTATATCCATGTCTGTAATTCCATAGATCACTCTATACTCAATGAGTAAACCAAGCGCTTTCTCCATGACTGCATGGTACATGTCGAGTAGTTGATTATTGTAGTATAACTCTAGGAGCCTCGTAGTGTTAGAAACACCTATTCTAACGCCTAAGTAGTACTCGCGAGCTTCTCCATCAACGACGCCTGGAATGTATGGTGCTCCATTGACAAATGTGTCTACATAAATGTATAATTTGAACTCCCCAAGGTATAGCTCGTAGAGCTCTACAATGCCATAGTATTTACTGAAGAATAGGCTCTCGAAGCATATAACATTACTACTCAAAGGTGTAGTCTCAGTGTACTCCACCACAGAATTCCCCTGTACTCCTTGATGTTCACTAGATAGAACCGTGAATACTGGGCTACTTACACTCGTCGTTGTAGTCGTAGTTTTCATAGTTGTGGTCGTCACTATGGGTGGTGTAACTTCTACAGGACTCGGTATCTTAACTATACCGGGTATTTTAACTAAATTACTAGAGTTAATTCCTATATTAGGCTTATTTAACACGAACTCTACTTCGTAGTCTTCTATTATGAGGCATTTATAACTGAGTGTAGTGTAGTCGCTGGTTCTACCCGTGTTGAAAACCACTAGACTTGCCAGGATCGAGGTTAATACACACATGGTAATAAACAATCTTAAATACCCATGTAGACTCACACTCTCACCTATACTGTAATCTAGAATTAAGTAGTATTTAGTACCCAGCGTTAATGACAGCATTGTCTCGTATCCGAGACAATAATACCCTATTCAGGGACTAGACGTGGATCACATAATAGAGTAATCTATAGTTGAGGAGTTTAGAAGATTTGAGAGTGTTAAAAAAGGTTAAAATACGGCTTTACCTTCTCTTTGCAAACGCTACGTATAGTACTGCAAGTAGTGTAACTACAGATGTCGCCAATGCTCCAATAGCGTATGTTGATGAATTCCCAGCCTGGCCCTCCACGCTGCCCACTTTGCCTAGTAATTCATTGATCTTTGCTATAATTGAGTCATTTAAAGTCCTTGTATCTATTGGTAGCTTGTTCTCTATTAACTTACCTAGAGCATCCGCCTTTGCAACTATATCGCCATATCTCGTCTCTATTATACCATATAATTTTCCACTCTTATCCACTATTAACCCGGTGAGAGTAGCATTGACGTTTCTCAACGCATCCATTAAGTCTCCTAGTTTAGCCTCTAGATCGCCGATCTTCGTCTTGATGTACACCACGTCGTCTCTAATCCTTGTAATAACTGCATCTAGTGCTCCAAGACGCTCTAGTATTGTAGATACGTTGGCTTCTAACACGCCGATCTTTGTTATAATGGTGACTGTGTCGTTCTTGACATCGGCGATCTTTGCGTCTAGAACATCCAACTTGCTTAGAATATTGTCGATCTTGACTTCTAATGAACCGATCTTCGTCTTAATGTAGACTACATCATCTCTAATGCCAATAATTGTCGCGTTGAGGTCATCTAGTTTAGACAATATTGTATCGATCTTGACTTCTAGTATGCCAAGCTTTGTTATAATGGTGACTGTGTCGTTCTTGACATCGGCGATCTTTGCGTCAAGGTCATCTAGTTTAGACAATATTGTATCTATTTTCACCTCTAGCAACCCAATCTTCGTCTTGATGTACACCACGTCGTCTCTAATGCCAATAATTGTCGCGTTGAGTAGGTCTATTTTCTCGAGTAGTGTGTCTATTTTGACCTCTATTACTCCTAGATTGCTCCTTATTATTGCTGTGTCATTGAGTACTGCGTCTATCTTTAGCCCTAATTGATCTGCAGCTAGTAGTAGCTGGTCTAGTTTACTTAGTACATTGTCTAGTCTACTCTCTATAGTTATTGTTGTCCTTTCTAAGACGTCGCCTGTTGCGGCATCTACTACTAGTATGTCGTGGTCTCCTGTCTCAACTAGTGGTATGTTTAGCTTAATACTGAATGCTCCAGATACGTTAGCTCTATACATTGACAAGTAGTTTCCATCGAGGTATATGTAGACTAGCTGATATGGCTGTAATCCAGTTGCTTCAACGTAAACTACTCCCGGCGCTGGGACAACTGTGGGTGTTACAACCACTTTCGGCAATACATATAGTTTCGCATATCCATAGTATAGCATGTCCTCTGTTGATACTTCAAGCAAGTGTTCACCTCCAGGTATTAGTGGAACAGTGAATTGTAGTGTTGCAGAGCCATTTTCATCTGTATCTATAGTTGCAAACAGTGATCCATCTAGGTATACGTAGAGCGTTGTATAAGCTGGTCCGCCAGTAATGTAGAGTACGCCGGAGTCTCCAACGTATAAGTATGGATTCTCGAGTGTAACGTTTAGAGGCCTACTTGCAACCCATACTACTGCATTGTATATAATGTTCCATGCATCGCTCGTGAAGTAGCTTGGTAGGTTCCAGCTTGTCGGTGCGAAGCTTGATAATAGTGCCCACTTAACTCCATTATCAAACACTTTCCAAGCTATTGCATTACCCCATATAGTGCCTCCAACATAAGTATCTGCTATTGGCGTCCCCGAGAAACCTGAGAACCACGAGAAGTCTGCACTTGTGTATGCAACGATCTTGACAACGTCTCCTACCCTGTATCCCTTTAGTATTGGGTGTGAACTGGTGACTCTAATGTATACTTCGCCATAGCCATAGCTATAGCCTACTGATGGTGGGTCGTTTAAGTACTGATTCAATACTTTTATTCCATATCCATAGGTTCCCCAGCTATCCATCCATACTACTCCAACACCTATTTGCATAGTTGCATTTAGGAATGCCTGGAACTCCGCTGAGGTTGGGAATGGTACATTGTAGTATCCCGCATATATTACGGCATTGTACATTCCAGCTAGTATGTCGTTTGTTAATTGAGTTAAGTTAGTGTAGCTTACCGCGTACCATCCAATCGAGTCGAAGAAACTCTTTAGTGAGCCAGCGTAATCCCACATTATCGCTACTCTCGGTAGTCTCCCTAACACTATGTCGCCTAGGTCTACAGTCTCATTCACGCTCACTGTCACCGCTACCTCCTGGGTCTTGTAGCCTGGGTAGCTGATTCTCAGTGTATAGGTTCCCTCGGGTAGCCAGGTGTAGAATTGCCCTGTTGCATTAGTGGTTAATGTCATTGGTGTGTCTACTACTTCTACTTTTGCACCAGCTAATACTGCTCCATCACTACCAACTACTCTACCAGTCACGAATCCATGTGGTAATCTAGGCATGTATACCGTGACCTGTGTATACAGGTGTGACTCAAATCTCCTGCTGCTAGTCAACGGCTTGATGGTGCCTAGGACAGTGTTGATTG
>JAJHRV010000110.1 GCA_020833525.1 Thermosphaera sp. | reverse complement strand
TATAGAGGGATTAATGATATAGTAGCTTACCACTCTAGTAGAACAGGGTTGACTGAGGCGTCTGCAGTACTTAGAGTTGGATTATATGCTCTCGAAGTTGGAGCACGCGTTCACATAGCGCATTTATCTAGTGGAATGGGGCTTAGCGCTATTAAGTGGCTTAGAGAGAACAGGGTGAGTATTACTAGTGAGGTTTGCCCACACCACTTGTACTTTACCAGGGAGGATTCTAGGAGGTATGACAATTACTTAAAGCTCGCACCAACACTGAAGACTAGGGAGGATATTGAGAAATTATGGGTTGGCTTAAACAAGGGTTTAATAGATGCATACGTGAGTGATAATGCCCCAGCTCCGAGGAGTATGAAGGATGTTGATACCTGGAGTGCTTGGGGCGGCATTCCAAACCTGGAGATCATGGGTCCATTCCTATACACTATGGGTGTTTTAACGGGGAGAATTAGCCTAGAGGTATTCATAGACGTCTTCTCGAGAAACCCCGCTAAGATACTTGGAGTTTACCCATTTATCGGGGAGTTAGCTATTGGCTCTAGAGCAGACCTGTATATTCTTGAAACTAGGAGGAAGCGTTTAATCTCCTCTAGAAATCACCACCATAAGGTAGACTGGACTCCATGGGAGGGGTTTGAATTCTATGGTGCACCGCTACATCTAGTTGTCGGTGGGAAGGTAGTAATTGAGAAAGGGGAACTCGTTGGAGAACCCGGTTGGGGTGTATATGTAGGGGAATTAGTAAAAGAAAAGGTTTAGGGTTTAAAACACTATTGTTTCTTTAACTCGTATTTCTTTACGACCTCGTAGAGGAAATCAGGCGTTAATGGTATTTTGTTTACTCCATACTTTGCCCTCTTCTGCCTCAATGCATGGGCAACGGCATTCGCTATTGACGGGGCTATCCCAACTATTGATGGCTCTCCAAGACCCTTTGCGCCAAATGGTCCCCTCACAAACCCCGCTTCTACGAAGTCTACGTTGATTTTACCCGGTATGTCGAGTACTGTGGGTATGTGGTATGCTGAGAAACTCGGGTTTAGAAGTTTTCCATCTGGCGAGTAGTACGTGTCTTCTGTTAGTGCATAACCCATTCCCTGTATATACCCGCCTATGGCGTGTAGTTCTGCCCCAACTCTATTGATTACTCTACCAATGTCGTATACTGTTGTCGCCTCCAGTACCCTAGTAATACCGGTCTCTAAGTCGACTTCTACTTCGCTTACAACCGCGCCGAATGTGTATGTGAAGTATGGTTGTCCAGTGCCTGTCTCGTCATGCCACTCAGCTGAAGGAGCCCTGAAGAATCCATACTCTTGTAGTGGAATACCCTTCCAGAATGCTTGCTCAATTAACTCTCTCCAAGTAATATACTTCTCGGGTTTGTCAATACAGTATACTCTTAGAGCCTCAATCACCACTTGATCAGGGCTTCCACAGCCAAGCATTTCAGATGCTAGAGCATTAAGCCTCTGCCTCAACTTATAAGCCGCGACTAGTGTTGCATTACCAGTCATAACGGTAACTCTAGAAGCTACTGTGGGGCCCGAGTCAGGCACCGACGCTGTATCTGGTAGTTCAACCTTGAAGTAGCTTAGTGGTACCCCGAGAATTTCTCCGGCAATGTTTAATAAGCTCTGGATCGAGCCCTGACCCATATCCGTTGTTCCAGATCTAAATGTTATACTTCCATCTCTATTGATTATTATTGAGACAGCTGAGTAGTCTGCACCCTCAGCTCCAATGCTGTTTCCATGATACACTACTGCTACTCCAATACCCCTTCTAACTACGCCATCCATTGACTCGTATAATTTCCTCTTCTCATAGTAATTACTTAGTTCAACTGCTCGCTTAATTGCTTCTTCTAAGCCGACCCCGTGGTCTAGTAGTTGACCATGAACTGTTCTATCACCGTTTCTCAATATATTCTTTAACCTGAATTCAACGGGGTCTAACCCAAGCTCCTCCGCTAGTAGATCCATTTGTCTCTCTACTGCGAAGTGCACCTGTGGATTGCCGAATCCTCTGAATGCACCTGCTGGTATTTTATTAGTGTATACGTTTA
Organism: Thermosphaera sp.; assembly: GCA_020833525.1. Lineage (GTDB taxonomy): Archaea > Thermoproteota > Thermoprotei_A > Sulfolobales > Desulfurococcaceae > UBA285. The sequence goes on along the minus strand of JAJHRV010000110.1, from coordinate 1,474 downwards.
CAAGGTCTACTCTAGCGTTTTCAACTCTGTATGGTCCAGTACTGTGTACTGTTGCCCTCCAAGCGACAAATGGCCCTAGACTTGCATATGCTCCGGTATCTAGCACTATGCGGGCTTCCACCCCTAGTAGTCTACCATCTCTACTGGCTGCGTGCTTATAGTATGCCTTCATCGCGTGTCTCTTTGTGTGGGATATTGTAGACTCCTCCCTCGTGTGGATAATTATAGCGGGTCTCTTGAGCGCTAGGGCTACTAGTGCGGATTTAGCTGCGATTTCGTTTCCAACGTCTTCGGCTCCACCGAATCCTCCACCTAGTGCTGGAGCTATCACTCTGACCATGTGGTATGGTAATCCAAGTACATTACTCACAGCCCTCCTAACATCGAATGGACACTGTGTTTTAACATATATTGTTACACTACCATCAGGCTCCGGGATAGCGAGCGCTGCCTCGGGTTCTAGGTATGCATGCTCCTGTGCGGGTGTACTATAAACGTTCTCTACGATCACTGATGCCTCTTTAAATGCCTTCTCAACATCTCCGACTCTAATTCTATACCTTGTTAGTACATCTGTACCTCTCTCATCGTGAATCAACACGTGCTCCTTCTCCTGCAACGTCTCGAAGTCAACTATTTGGAGTGGGTCTAGGTAGACGGGGAGTGGCTCGTAGTCTACACTAATCAATTCTCCTGCATCCCTAGCGTTTTCAAGGGACTCAGCCACTACTAGTGCTACTGTGTCGCCAATATACCTTACCTTCCTATCCGCTAGCATCGGCTGATCTGGTATTACGTATCCAATGTCATTAATCCCCGGTATGTCCCTCGCCGTGAAGACTCTTATAACACCCGGGTATCTCTCTGCATCTGAGGTGTCTATACTCTTGATCCTCGCGTGTGCATATTTAGACCTAACACTATACACGAAGACAGGGTTCTTCACTAAGTTGAATAAGTCTGCTGTGAATATGGGTCTACCAGCAATCTTGGATATTGCATCCCATCTTACAACTTTTTTACCGATATACTTGAATTCACTTGTCTTAACGTGTTTAGTCTTGTGGAATATAGATTCAACTATTTCAATATAGTCGGGTCTACTCACGAGGGATCACCCCATAACCCTCAAGTGTAGCTTCTCCCTAACCTCTCTTTCATCAATGAAAACAACACCTTTCTTCAAGTACTTAGAAGCCTTTTTCACAGCGTCAATGTACAAGTGGTAGCTCCCACACCTACATAGAACAGAGGTAAACCAACCCCTTATCTCCTCCTCGCTTGGATCAATGTTTCTATCCAGCAAAGCCTTAGCCACCATTATGAATCCAGGAGTGCAGAATCCACACTGAACACCTGCAGTCTCTATAAATGCAACTTGAATAGCGTGTAGTTTTCCAGGTGGTGCAATACCCTCAATAGTTGTCACCTCAGCTCCATCTAGTCTAGCTGTTAGAGTCAAACAAGAGTTCCT
>JAJHRV010000109.1 GCA_020833525.1 Thermosphaera sp. | reverse complement strand
CCTGTTCTACTAATAACCCATCCACTTGGAATCTCTCTACCCGTCTTGCTGTAAACCTCTATTTTCCCAACTGGTATAATTGACAGTGCTCCATCGTATAGTAGTGGTGGTGGATTTCTACGTGGAGCAGCGAATGCTACGGGGTTTGTACCGAGATATCTCTCCACGCTCCCAATATACGCTACTAAAGCCTCGGAGTTTGTTGTTGATAATCCCATCATACCCTCCTCCACCGCCTTTAAAGCGTAGTATCCAGCTATTCCATAGTGGTGGCTGTGTTTGACGAGGACGAGTCCAATACCGTGCAATCTAGCCTTCTCAATAGCCTTCTTCATTGCTTTTAATCCAGCAATGTGTCCAAGTCCATTGTCAGCGTCTAGTAGTGCTATAGCACCATAGTCAATAGTGAACTTCATATCGGGGTTTACATTGACTGCACCATTCTCAATCCCAGCAACATACCTCTCAACCCTCTGGACACCGTGGCTTGAAATACCCATGAGATCAGCTGTTACAAGTACATCTGCAACGGTCTCCGCGTCAAAGCCACTTAAGCCAAGGGAGACAAATATGTCTCTAACAACTCTCTTCAAGCTACTAGCGGATACCCTTACATATGGTGGAATAGGCCTCTCCTTCTCAAATAAGACAACACCGGTCTCCAAGTAACCACCATTAAGTAGAATCAATTGATTAAATTAAATAACATTTGTGAATGTAAGTGAAGAGTTCCCGGGGTATTGGAGAGATCCAAGACAACCATAATTCCAGTGCAAGTGAATGCAGTGCATTGAGCATTTATTTGCTCTACATAATTACCTATTAATGGGGTAGCTTTTGAATCTTCAATTAGATACCCAAATGTACATTGCTGGATTAGGAAACTTGGAGAAGTTGATGCTTGAGCTTAAAAAGCTACTTGGAGACCCCGTATTCCTCGGCTATAAAAGAGGCTCTACAATCCCCGTTTTCGATGAGATCAAGGGTATAAGTGAGCTACCCCTTGAAATCTCAGATGTCCAGAAGCCGGGCAAGTATGAAATCGTAGAGGGGTTTAGATTTAGGCACTCACACTCCTCTCCCAAATGGTACCTCCTCCCACCAGAGCAAGTGATTCTAACTATTTCACCGAGCTATGAGGCTATAAACACAGGGGTTTCAGAGGGGAGAAGAGCCGTATTATTTGGCGTTAAGCCATGTGATTTGAAGGCTATTGCTGTCCTAGATAAGATACTACTAGGTAAACACCCCGTATACACTGCTAGGAGGAGGGGTATTGTAGGGGTAGTCGTCGAGGAGTGCATGGAGCCTGGTGCTACGTGCTTCTGCGCCTTTGTTAACTCCGGCCCCATTGTAGAGTCGGGTTTTGATGTCGCGTATGCTAGACTAGACGAGGAGACGTTATTGCTTAAGCCCGGATCAGATATTGGACTCCAAATGTTAAAGTCCATGGGTCTTGAGAGAGCTAGCAGTGAATACATTGAGTTATATAAGCAAATGGTTGAGAAAGCGATTGATTCTATGAAGAGGAAACTCCCAGATCTAGAGGGGGTTCAGAGGCGTCTCCATGGGCTTGCATCAAGCCAGGAGTTTTGGGAGGCGGTATCTAAGAAGTGTATTGGCTGTGGTAACTGCAACTATGTGTGTCCCACTTGCTTCTGCACGGAGTTCATTGATCGAGTGGAGGCAGACCACGTAGAGAGAGTTGCTACTTGGATTGGTTGCCTCACATACACTTATGGCTTAGTAGCTGGTGGACACTTCAGGAAGCAGCTCTACATGAGGTATAGACACTTCACTCTACACAAATTCCTCTACTACCCCCTACAGACGGGTGGTTTACTAGGCTGTGTTGGATGTGGTAGGTGTATTACTTGGTGTCCTGTTGGCTTAGACCTCGTTGAGAATTTATCAAGGGTTTTAGAGGTGGGGAGTGTTGAAGCCTGAGAATCCATTTCTACTCGAGAGGAGCCTCGTTGTGGGGGTTGTTGATGAAGCCCCGGGTGTTAAGACGTATACACTTAGACTGAGTGGTTCATATAGCGCAGAGCCAGGTCAATTCAACATGGTCTACATTTATGGACTAGGCGAAGTACCACTATCTATATCTAGCCTCCCATCGAAGCGCGGATCCTTTACATACGTAGAGCACACGGCTAGAGCTGTAGGAGCAGTTACAGGTGCGATACTAAGCCGTGTCTCCACAGGCTCACTTGTTGGTGTAAGAGGGCCTTATGGCAGGGGGTGGCCTCTAAGAGAGGCTGAGGAGAGAGACCTCGTGGTATTGGCTGGTGGAATCGGCCTCGCACCACTGAGGCCTGTTATAAAGTATGTTGAGTCTAGTAGAGGTGCTTTTGGTAGATTGAATATTTTATATGGTGCTAGGTCTCCCGAGTACCTACTATACAAGTACGAGTTGGAGGAGTACGCTAGAATACCCAACACTAAGCTACTGCTATCCTCGGATACTGCTAGTCCTAATTGGAGCTACCACGTTGGGTTCGTAACTGACTTGATTGAATACATAGATGTAGATGTTGGGAACACGGTGGTCTTTGTATGTGGACCCGAGGCGATGATGAGGATTAGTGTTGAGAAGCTACTCAATAGTGGGTTTAGGAGTGATCAAATCTATGTCTCACTGGAGAGGCGTATGAGGTGTGGTGTTGGAGTCTGCGGTACTTGTCAACTAGGACACTACTTTGTCTGTAGGGATGGACCTGTATTCTCCATTAATGAACTAGGCGAGTACTTCTGGATTGAGGGGATTTAATTGCTGAAGCTCGCCATTGTAAAGATGACTTCTTGCTCTGGGTGCATAAATGAGTTATTGTCAGCGCTACTAGAGGATGATATTAGAGCCAACTACACCTTGGTATACTCCACGGAGTTAGTGGACTCAACTGAGTTCAGAGAAGCCGACTTAGCCTTTGTCGAGGGTTCTGTGACGACGAGGCATCAAGAGGAGGCTTTAAAGGATCTTAGGAAGCACGTGGGTTTCATAGTGGCTACTGGTACATGTGCGTTAATGGGTGGTGTTCAATCACTACGTGCAATAGGGGATTTTAAACCAGGGAGTGGGGACTCGCATTTAGGGCAAGAGTCCAATGAGATATATAGAGAGCCTAAGCCCCTTGATCAAGTGGTCAAAGTAGACTACGGACTACCCGGCTGCCCCGTTAACGCTGACGCTGTGAAGACGTTCTTGAGGAAGTACTATCTCGGGGGATTGCCGGTCGCTATTTATGATGCAGTTTGTAGTGAGTGTAAGAGGAGGGGTTTACCATGCGTCCTAGTGGCTAAGGGGACTCCATGCCTAGGCCCAGTTACAATGAGTGGTTGTGGCGCGTTATGCCCTAGTTTTGGGAGGGGTTGTTATGGGTGTTATGGACTCCAATTCCACGGGCTTAATGGAGGTAAAGTCCTGTCTTTCGCGGAGAGACTTAGAGAGCTTGGACTCCCCGATCTAGACTATAGAGCTCTCGTCTCCGCATATAGCTACGCCAAGATCAGGGATCTCCTGGGTGGGTCTCATTGAGGAAGCCCATGACTCTTGTTGAGGGTGAGGGCTCTATCATTATATTGGAG
>JAJHRV010000108.1 GCA_020833525.1 Thermosphaera sp. | reverse complement strand
GCAGACACTTTCCTCGTTGCATGGAGGAGTTTCCACGGAAATAGCCTCGCCTTAACAGCGGCTTCACACCCGCTTCCAGGGTTGATTAGGTTTAGGCCTTTCGGGGAGGAGAGGTTTGTTAGGTATCCATATCCATACTGCTATAGGTGTCCATTCAAAATGAGTTACCCTGACTGCGGCTTAACATGCTTAGAGTTCCTCGAGAAGACTATAAAGTACTCTACAAGGGGTGTAAGCTCGATAGCTGGATTAATAATAGAGCCTATCAGGAGCCTGGAGGCGTTATACCAGCGCCTAGAGACTACTTGAAGGGGGTTTTAGAGCTAGGCGAGAAGTATGGATTCTACATAGTCTTTGATGAAGCCCAGACAGCTAATGGGAGAGTTGGGGCTTGGAGTGTTGCACACCTTCATGGATTGAAGCCAGACATGATGACTTTGACTAAGGGTCTTCGCGGTGGATTCCCTATTGGTGCAACTCTTGCAAAAGCTGGGATTAAGGGGCTTAGTTATCCAGAGGAGCACACCACTTTTGGCGGTAACCCAGTGCCATATGTTGCAGCACTAGTGAATCTATACGCTATTGAGAAGTTGAACCTTGTTGAGAGAGCTAGAGTTATGGGTGATTATGTATTGAAGAGGCTTAATGACATGAAGAGTAGGTTTGATCTAATAGGCGATGTAAGAGAGTGTGGATTATACCTGGGACTAGATCTTGTAAAGAACAAGGAGACAAAGGAGCTGGCGACGGATAAAGCCGAGGAAGTTGTGAAATTAGCCTTTGAGAAGGGTGCACTCTACGCACTAGACATGCCGGATATTATTGGAGACGAAGTCTCAATGAGGAATGTGATAATGATTAGGCCTCCACTCGTTATTAAGAAGGAGGAACTAGATGAAGCCTTAAATATCCTAGAAGAAGCATTAATAGAAGTAAGCGAGGAATATGGATATAAGTACTCGAAGACTTAGTCCATGAAATACAATGCACTTAATTAGAGAGAAATTAGAAATCACACTTATAAGAGAAGACTACAAGTGGATGAGGTAAAGACTCGGAGAACGCGGTAATGATTTATACTAACCCATCGGGATAAGGATAGGGCTAGGTTTAATCCTGGATAAGTAATTAAATGGAATTAAAGTTAGAAAAACCATGGTGCTTTAATTTATTACTGTATTACGCTAACTCGATCTCAAGTACTTACAATATTTAGTGAAAAAACTTCATGCTTTTACTCTGTAAAGTTTATATATTTGTTTATTGCTATTAATAAATGGTGGAGAGCAACATGATGCCATCTCCAGCTCCAACACCGTCTCCAAGCGGGGCATCCTACGCTGAGGCATATAGACTAATGAGGGAGGGTGCACTATTATTAATTATATCATCACTGCTTGTTGGTGCAGGTACAGTATTACTATTCTTTAGTATTATTCCATCCTCGTTTGCGGGGTTTAAAGCGGTATTGGGTCTAGTCATAGCATTAATAGTATTGTTAATTATTGGTGGAGTAATTGCACTCATAGGTTTGTGGGGGAAATTCATACCAGGTGTTGAAAAACTAGCTGTCATTAACCCAGAGTTTGGGACATCTAGGACTCTCATCAAAATAGGATTATTCTGGGGCATTATACTATTGATCGTTGGCTCCTTAACATTAATAATACTCGTAGGGCTCTTTATAATAATAATTGCAGCTATATTGCTGTTAATAGGCTATATAGGGCTAATAATACTTGGATTTAAACTAAATGAACTCGAGAAAAACACACTATACCTAGTAGCCGCAATACTATTCATTATCGGGATATTCATTGGAATAGCTAGTTTCGTGGGTTGGATACTACTGTATGTCGCCCTAGGAGATAGTATTAGGAAAGCAACTGGGTCTTCACCAACAGCTCCTGCAATGTATCCTCCACCACCACTGTAAGTGTTTAACTATCCCTAATACTGTTTTTTCTCCACAATCCTCGAGAATCTCTTCATTTTTAGCTACCTTAGTATTTAGTTTATTAATACTCAGGGCTCATGGTGTATTGTGGATTAATAGAGAAGGGTGGTTGTGAGTGGACTGGGTTTATAGGCAGAGGATTGGGCCTGAGTGGGGTAGTGGTGGTGTTTTTGGATTGACTTACCACAAGGGTGTACTGTACTATACACTCTCAATGGAGGCTGAAGCTCATTTTACTAGGGATGATGGCTATGAGAGGGTTTATAGGTTTGAGCTAGTGGGTCCGGGGCCTGCCTCTGGTGGAGACACTTATAATGCAGTGGAGACTGTGGATGAGTATATTTACTTCGGTGGATGGGTTCACGCTCCAGCTGTGTTTAAGGGTAAGAGGGGTTTTATAGGTGAGATTGACTTCCGCAATAAGTACTCCCACCTACACGAGTACTGTGTATACGAGGATAGAGTTAGGTTATTGTGGAGTGATAGTATACACCATGAGTATGAGTGGGCTGGTGAAGTCTCCTCTATAGTCTATGATAGAGTAAACGATGAATTATTATTGGCTAGAGCCGATGGAACTAGAAACCTGGGAGTATACCGTGTGAGTAGATCGAGTGGTAGAGCAGAGCAGGCTAGCCCAACTCCTGGTTTAAAGGGGGCTTTATTCCAGGAGTATCCATGTTTTGATATTCAGCCTAATTGGCGGCGTGGTGTTGATGGTGTTCAATGCATTGATCCATATAGTAGGAGAGTACTAGAGTACAGGGTAGACAACTGGGCCTCTATAAGTGTAGATGGATATGGAGTAGAAACGAGGACTAGTGGGTATGCACTATCAGCTTACACAAGGTACTGGCACTTCTTCAGGGGTGGATTAATCGTTGGAAACCCATTAGAGCCCGATATACACCCACCAGTCTTCGTTAGATTGCTTGACTATGGTAAAACACCATATGGCCCCCTGAGGACGAATCCACTGGAGCTTGCAGGTGGACTACTAGTAGTCTTCAACTCATATACTCACGGATACCTACACCCACCAGTTAAAACACCAGAGGAGTTGGAGAAGGTTAGTATTAGTAGCTGGGTCTCTGGCCCAACAATACTACTACATATTACACCACCAACAGCAAGAATAGTAATGGCTCTTGGTGCTAGAGTAACAAGTATGACTAAGAAGAAGAACGGTATAGTACTAGGCACTAATACAGAGCCAAATCTCGGAGGGCTAGATGCAACACCAATAGACACTGGGACGAGGATGCTAGTGGAGATACCTGAACACGTGTTGTTAACGGCTCAGAGCCCGCCAATAGTGTTCAAGGTGCATGGCTCCGCTATAGGGGATAACGCGTTTGGTGGAATACCATTAACGGGTTATAGGGATCCAGAGTTGAGGATTAAGGCGAGCCTGGGGAATAAATTAGAGATTGTAGAGTATGATATCGGACTACCACCAAGTAGACTGAGTGAAGTAGTCTACGAGGTTAAACCAGGGGTTAATAAAATACCATTAAGGGACTTCAAGAACATTGTCTCATTTAGACTTGAGAAGCAGGATCCAAGTGCATTGATACACATAGTGCTCGAGTAGGTTTTCCACGTTGCTAATCCAATAGATAGATTAGAGAGTAATAGACAACCCTGTCTGTAGTAGCTTGAAT
>JAJHRV010000107.1 GCA_020833525.1 Thermosphaera sp. | reverse complement strand
TATGCTCCTACTAGGTCTGCATTGAATACCTTATTTAGCTTGGTGCATTTGAATAGTCCACGCTTAATCCTCTTCCCGCATCCTGGACCGTGTACTGGACACTTGGACGACGTGTATGCCTCGTTTATGTAGACCACTGTTATTCCATATTCCTCTGCAACCTCGTAGATTCTCTTCAGCAGGTAGCCGTATGTCCATATGTGGACATTGTTGAAGTCCCCGTTCTCCTGTGCAATATATTTAGGATAGCCGATCTTTATAATAGAGACTCCAACGCTATAAAGCCAATCAATTACCTGTCTAACCCTCGAATCAATATAGGCTTTTACCCACCTCCTCCACTTGGAGTACATAGACCTAAGCCTCCTAGACATCCTCAAGCCATACCCATTCAGCGTAGACTGGTACTCAGCAATCCCCATCCTCCAGTAGTGGGATACCGCTTTGAGTGGTCTGCCATTAACAAGCTTTACTAAACCGTTCTCAACGTATATAGCCATTAAATTGTTAATACCGATATCAATGCCCGCCACTAGATCCCCTCTCGGTCTCTTCGGGATGCTAGCCCAGATCCCCCTGATGGCTTTCTCACTCACCTCGAATGATATGTGTGCATACCACTTCCCCCTGTCTTGGTCGTAGTGTATCTCCAGCCTACCTTGCTCCCCCCTCAGGTGTACTAAGCCCTTGTACTTCAGCACCATCCTTCCAACAACCCCCAGCCCTTTGAGGATTATTTTATCGCCCTCTACCCTGTACTGGTCTCTCCTTAGGACAGTCCATAGAGTCCTCTTATTGTTTTTCTTCTTATATCCTGGCGGATTGATTTTCATGATAAATGGCGGTAGCTTACCCTCTTTCTTAAGCTTTAGTAGCTTGAAGAAGCTCCTCCAAGCCTCATCATTCTTGTTTAAGACTTGCTGTGTTGTGGCAGAACCTATTAGTGTTTTATACTTCTCATAGAACTCTTTATACGTTGCTTTGAGGTCTACTCCTCTCTTCTCGAAGAACATCCTCCTCCTAGCGTAGTTAACCTCGTTCCACAGCTTAGATGATAAATTGCAGAGTAGCTTCAGCCTCTCCTCAGAGCTCTTATCGACTACGAGCTCTACTACGCTAGTCCTCCTCATTTCTCCTTCTCCCACTGCTCCTCAACATACTTCCTAACAATATCTGCTGTTACGTTTCCAACGGTTGCTACGAAGTAGTTCCTACTCCACAGCTTCCCACGAGTAGCTTTGCTCTTCAGCTCTGGAAACCTCTGCAATATCCTCCTAGCACTCTTACCCTTAAGGTAGTTCACAATATAAGCTGGAGAATGCCTTGGAGGGCATAATGCAAACACATGGACATGGTTAGGCATGACCTCTAGGGCTAGTGGCTTGCATTCCAACTCCTTGAGTATTTCCTTTAGGACCTCTCTAGTGTACTCAGCAACCTCCCCCACAAGTATATCCCTACGGTACTTGGGAATCCACACAAAGTGATAACCACACCAATACCTAGCATGCCTAGTACTCCTAGGCCTCAACCACCCTAGAGATTCGCCCTCCAAGGCACTCCCCAGAACACACTATAGGATATACACCTTATAAGCTTTCTCTATCCATCCCCGCCCTAAAGGGCGAGGCTTTCGGTTGTAACATGGTAGTATAGTGGATTAGTCTACAGTCAATACATAGTTTTTCACAACACCTCAGGATCCTCATCATGTATACCTCTTCCTATATAACAACCAAGTCAATACAGTAAGCACTACCATGGCTGATAACCCAACTATGATCAACACCCTTTCCTCACCGGGCTTCAGTCTAGTCACCGTTTCCGTGGCAGCCTCAGGCGAACTAATCGTGACTTGAGTGCTCTTTTCAGGAGTTGTAGTAGGGGATAATGAGAACTGGGTCTCTGTTAATGGGTAAGTATGAGTTCGTGCTTCACTAGTTGTTATTGATCCCTGACTAGTCTGAGTTGTAGTTATTTGAGTTATAGTCCGCGTTGTCCCAGTGCTCGCCCACGTGTAGGTCGTTGTTATTTCAGTCTGTGTATATGTAGTTGTAGGTGTTGTAGTTATTTGCGTAGTGGTTGGTGTTGGGGTTGTTGTATTGACTTCTTGTATCTCGGCTCTTAATATAATGTATGCTAATCCAAACCCCTTTGCGTAAATACTGTTTGTGTTGCTATCTACAATTATATATAAATTGCCCCTTGAGTTATACACTGTTATATTATACTGATCTGTAAGAGTAATGTTTAATTCAAGGTTGCCCGTGTATTGGTATAAACTAGACGTGTTGATCAATCCTATGTATTGGAATAATCCATCTTCATCTAGAGCGTTATCCAGTGTAAATGTCAACTCTATGACGCCATAACCGCATGCGATAGCCTCGAATACTCTACTATACTCATTGAAACCTGAGCCCAATAAATAGAGCCCTGGGCTTGTAGTGTAGTTTATAAACGTGTATACGGTGTCAACGTCTCCAATTATGCCTACGGGTATCTCTATGTATGAGCAGTCGCTAATATAACTTGCATATATAGTTGAGTTTAATGTTAAAATCCCAGTGTTGTCTAGTGGGTCGTACACTATATTATATGACATCGACTGTATGTATTGAGCCTCTATGATTAGTGAAAGTACTTGTGTCGTAAATATAGTAGTCAAGGCGATTGAAGCGATTACTGGTTTAAACAACGTGGAATCCATGGTGCTACACCTTCACTAAAACTCTTATATTAAGATTAGATAAATAATTTACGATAAGGACAGGGTTTGATTAATCATGAGTCATCAAACCGGGTTATCTGCTCGTAGGAGGTGGGTTGCGAGCGAGAAGATCGCTTTGGGGGTTTTAGAGGAGCTGGGATATAGCATAGTGGAGACTGGGAAGAAGATCATACTTAACGGAATTGAAGTTGGAGAAGTAGATGTTGTAGCCGTGGACTCCTCCAATAATATGTACGCAATTGAGGTAAAGGCAGGAAGGATAGATGTAAGCGGGGTTAGACAAGCATTCGTTAACGCGATGATCCTAGGGGCAAAACCACTCGTTGTCTGTAAGGGTTTTACAGATGAAGCCGCAAGAGAACTCGCTGAAAAACTAGGTGTTAAAGTGATACAGTTGTCGGACGTCTTCCTCGTTGAGAGCGAGGAGATATATACAATTGTACGCGAAGCGATCGAGGAGACCCTTACAGACTACTTAGAGGCGTTTTACGGGTTTAACCCACAGTTAAAGCAAGAGCAATTAGATGTACTCTACGCTATATACTCATCTCAAACAATAGACGAAGCTGCTGGCAAATTGGGATTGGATCCTGCAGGGCTCGCTAGAAAGATCGATGAGTTGAGGAAACAAGGTGTTATACCAAGGTGGGCTGTAAAATACCAGAGTGTGAAGAGAATTGCAACTATAATTATAAATAGACAGAGCGTTACTAGTGCTCTAGAGGAGAGTAGGAAGCTTATTGAATCCGTTAAGCAATTAGAGGAGCAATTGAAAAGCATTCAATCAATTCTCCCATTAATAAACCAACAGTTGAAAAAGCTCCATGAAGTGGTTTCTAAACTAGAGAGTAGTGTTCGAGTTGAGGAGTCTAAGTAGTCACATATCAGTAGA
>JAJHRV010000031.1 GCA_020833525.1 Thermosphaera sp. | reverse complement strand
ATTATAAACACTAAGATGCCACCTGTAGACAATGTTCTAGTTAGGAAGGCTATTGCCGCGGCAATCAATAGATCGGAGATCGCGGAGAAAGTATTCTTTAACACTATGACGGCACTCTACAGCTTAATCCCGGCTGGAATGTGGGGTCGTATTGATGCGTTCAAAGAAGCTTATGGAGAGGGACCTAATATAACTCTAGCTAGGAGTCTACTGAGTCAAGCAGGATATAGTGAGACGAGTAAATTAGTCATCGAGTTGTGGTATACTCCAACACACTATGGTGATACAGAAGCTGATGTAGCTACATTACTGAAGAAGTAGCTCGAGGCAACTGGAATGATCACGGTTGATATAAAGAGTGCTGAGTGGTCTACATACGTAGATAACGCTAGAAACGCGAGAATGATGCTTAGTCTATTCGGCTGGTACCCAGACTACATAGACCCAGACGACTTTACATCACCATTCCTACTTAGTACTGCAAACAAGTGGACTGGCTCACAGTACGCTAATCCAACAGTAGATCAACTACTCAAAGACGCCATGGTTAAAGTAAGTCAAAGCGAGAGGGGAGACTTATATAGGCAAGTACAGAGGATCCTCGCTGATGAAGCACCATTTATATTACTACTACAAGGCAACTTAATGATTGTCTACAGTAAGAGCGTTGGTGGAGTTGAGATAGGTCCACCAATGCTAATGCCCTACTCGACGATCTATAAGCAGATAGGTTAATAATACACATCTTTTTCATTTTATTTTTCAATAATCCCTGGATTTCAATTAGCTAAATTTAATTCAATTTACTAGGAAACGAGTATTCGTCGAATTATACTTCGCGATATATGTCTATTAGTTTAGAGTACGCTTCGAACTCTAATGGTGTGACAATGTGGATTTCGAATGGTATGCAATATCCAATCTCCTTGGTGATCAATCTAAATATCCTACCCCTAGACTCAGCTTTCTCAGCTTGTTTTGTAATTACTAAAACATCTACATCGCTGTCAACTCGCATTCCACCCTTAATGAAGCTACCGAATACTATAACTCTGCACTCAGGATCAATCTCTACACAAGCTTTCCTTACTCTATCTAGGTAATACCATGCATTCTCAATATAATGTCTCCTCTTCAATGCGTGTTCGAGCTCGAGGTCTACGATTGAGACTCCAGGCATTTGAACACCCCTAATAGACTATCCGCTAGTAGCAAGATTCTCTTTGCGATGTGTTCATCGTATTCTCGCGGCAGGTAACGCGTGGATATATATGCCTCCTCGAGTAAGTATAGGCTCTCTAAATATCTATCAATAAAATCCCGTAATCCACAGTCCCCGTAGATTCTAGCTAAGTCGCTGAGAAGCCTGAGTAGTGAATGCGTTTTAGGGTAATCACCAATTCTCTTATATAGGAGATATTTTGAGTATAATTGTGCAAATTGCTCTGTATGGAACAATACGAGATCATAGTTTCTATTCTCAAAGTCAAATCTAGCGTCTCTTAGAAAACCCAGTGCTCTATTTTTCAACAATTCAAAGCCCAAGCTGAACCCCACTAGATTAAATCTAATTACAATATATTATGTCTACATTCACGCAGTTCCTTTAGTTACCTAGTCTTAAGCCTGTCCATTGAGCGCACGGAGGGGCCTGAGCGTGTTAATCCACTCTCTCAACGTATAATTTAAGCCCCTCTACTCTGACAACTCTGACTCTGCCTCCAGCGGGTATACTACCTCTAACTGAGTATGCCGTCCAATCTTCATTTAATACATAGACTGTTCCAGGGTTTACCTCGCTGATATCTGTCTTAGCGTATCCAACTGCACCTACTAACTGCTCGGTTAGAGTTCTCCTCTTGATCCTAGCTGTGGATGCTGCTTTGTAGCCTATGAAAATAAATAGTCCAGCTACCGAGCCAAACCCTATTGAAACAGTAACTATGTAGCTTGTCAAAGCCTCTCCCGGTGTTGATAATACTGTTAACGCGAAGCCGGTGGCAGTGAGCAATATACCCGTTACTCCGAAAAGCCCGAATCCGGGTGTGAATAATTCAATAATCAATAGCACAGCTCCAGCCAACACTAGTGCAACATGTAGTATTTCACTTGGAATAATAGTCATACCATATAGTGCAAAGACCAGCATTAATCCACCTGCTATGCCATATCCCTGGAAGCCCGTTGTGAACACCTCTATTAGTATCAATACAACGCCGGCGAATAATAGTATCTCGGAGACCAAGGGGTGTGAAATAATAGAGATCAACTTATCCCACAAACTAGGGTAGATCCTAGACTTCAACTCCAAGCCCTGGGTAGAAACCACTTCCTCGAGGTCTCTAGCAGGCTTCGCGAGGCCTATTTCAACTGCCTCCTCATAGCTATATGACTTAGCTCGGTCAACAAGGTCGTCGACTACCCAGCTAATATTCCTTAAACCCCTTCTCTCTAGGAAGGACCTCAACCTGGCTTTAATGTACTCAACTACTTTGGGATCCTCCGGGGAAGGCTTAATACCACCAATTACAGAGCCTGGAGCCATATAGACCTCTCTACATGATAGAGAGACTAGTGCAGCTGCTGAGACAGCGTATCCTCCCCGCGGGATCCAGGCTATGCAATATGAGCCCGATGAGTCAATTACATTGATTATTCTATCAGCAGCGGACAAGTATCCTCCATAACTATGAACTTCGAGTATGTAGACTCTTCCTGGATTAGATTTAACACTAGACTCTACAAATGAAACAGCGCCACCGTCAATATTCATATCGAGGACGAGTATTACGGCCTCTCCACCATGTTCAGGCTCGGATAAAGCAGTGTTTATATGTGTGATTATTAGAGACAAAGAGAGCAAAATGAATAATCCAAGTATGTGGTTTTTATTGACTTGCATTAACAACACCCTAATATTGAGTAAATACACGTATCCTTAAAGCTCTTCCAAGTAGTAGTCGAGATTATTGTGTGGAGAGTGCTTTAGAAATACATTTGACCCTTGCCCCTCCAAGATCTAAGTTTATGCAGAGAGATTGGTGACATCTGCAACTATTAGGAAAATCGATTATTAATCTACGGGGGTACTGCTGAGTTAGCAATATTATTCACTACACGTAGAGCGTCCCTAAATCAACAGCAGCCCACTATGCTTTAGGAAGTAGGTAGCACTCTCTGCTTCCGATAATCCTCCAAACCCCCTCACTAGCCCAATAATGTATAGTACTAGTTTAATTATTCCGAATATACTGCTTATAGCTGATGAAACCAGCATAGTAGGGCTACCGAGTAGGCCCAATATGTAGCTCCACGTGAGGAACGTTGTAGCTTCACTTAGTTTCCAAAGGGCAAATGACAGCATCTGACCAGCCGGCTGTATACGTGATATCGCTCCTTCAATGGCTTCCCCGAGGTCTCTAAATATTCTTACAAGTATAATTCCCATAATTCTCGATACTATGGAAATCAAGATTTGCACAACTAATATTAGTGCTACTTGTCCTTGAACAAGCCTAACTACCTCGATAATGGAATATGTAGGGGTAGAGCTAATAACTTTATTTATAGAGCTCACATTAGAGTTAACTACGAGTACTTCAATAAGCATATACGCTATCGATATGATGATCAGTATTAAAGCTAACTTAGCGTAGAATTGGAAACTCGTATCGCACTAGGAGAGCTTTCTAGCACCATCGAAATACAGAAAGCTTGAAATAAGTGCAAACACTGTAACAGTGATCATTGGTGCGATGACCGAGACTGGATTTACGAGTTCTCCTCTCATAATTGCATAAGCTATGCTAGAGATCATGATGAAGGCGGCTATAGTGGCTATTATTAATGCAATAATACCGAAGATGAGGTTTTGTCTAAGGCTTTTAATTCCATGTAGAAGTAGGCCAAGTAGCTCACTAATAGCCTCCATGGATGCACGCGTTAACATCATTATTCAAACAATTATTTAAATACTAGTCTCACAATTAATACCTCTAGGGGCATACACTACTACTTGGTGTGAGGAATGGTTATTGTTACAATGGATATCGTTACTTTGATAATAGGGCTAATATTTCTATTGATAATACTATCCATAATACTGAGCCACTTGAAGGTTGTTCCCGAGTACAAGAGACTTGTCCTGTTTAGACTGGGTAAATTAATTGGTATCAGGGGCCCCGGTATAGTATTCCTCGTCCCAATAATCGATCGCGGTGTTGAAGTAGACCTCCGTGAATTCGTACTTGACATTCCGCCACAGACATGTATTACGAAGGATAATGCACCAGTAGATGTCGACTTACTAGTATACATGAAGATATTCGACCCCAATTTAGCTGTCACAGCTGTGCAAAACTATGTAGCCGCTGCAACTGGTATAGCAGTTACCACTTTGAGAGCTATTATTGGAGATATGCCACTGGATGATGTCCTAGCTAGGAGGGAGTATATTAACGCCACTTTGAGGGCTAAACTAGATGAAGTCACTGATAGGTGGGGGATCAAGGTTACAAGTGTAGAGATCAAGGAGATAAAGCCACCTAGAGAAGTGCAAGAGGCTATGATTAAGCAAATGGCTGCCGAGAGAACTAAGAGAGCAATGATCCTTGAGGCTGAGGGTAAGAAGACATCTGCAATACTAGAGGCTGAAGGCCACAGAGAGGCGTTAATCAAGAAGGGCGAGGGTGAGAAGCAATACGAGATCCTAGTAGCTGAGG
Source organism: Thermosphaera sp. (assembly GCA_020833525.1). Lineage (GTDB taxonomy): Archaea > Thermoproteota > Thermoprotei_A > Sulfolobales > Desulfurococcaceae > UBA285. Next base: position 6,830 of record JAJHRV010000031.1, on the reverse strand, counting down.
GTAAGAAGAGGTCTTTGGAGTTAATACAGGAGGCGGCTGAGAAACTAGGATCCAACGCTCTCCTACTCCAGTATCTAGAGGCACTCAAGTCAATTGCACAATCTCCAGCAACTAAAATTATTCTACCACTAGAATTACTAGGTGTATTCAGTAAAATCCTTAGTGGTGTCGAGAAGAAGAGTGGAGAGTAGTTAACTCGTGTAGTTCTTTTTTACTCTATACAGAGTGGGGTAAATGGTGAACTAATTGAAAGCCATCATTACGGGGGCATCATCTGGCATTGGAAGAGAGTTAGTGAGGATTCTATGTAGAGGTGGGGGTAATAGTGTTCTAGGCGTTGGCCGGGACGTAGATGCATTGAATGATCTAGCCAGAGAGCTTGGAGACTGCATTATACCACTGCAAGCAGATTTATCGAAGCTTAGTGGAGTTGAGAGAGTTGTTGAAGTAGCCTCGAGGATGCTTGGTGAAGTAGATCTACTCGTGAATAACGCGGGCTTCGGCCTCTACAAGGAGATTATTGATCACAGCGATGAGGAGTCTTTGTCCATGATCATGGTGAACTTTACAACGCCCATACTACTAACTAAGAAACTACTAGACTTGCTGAAGCCAGGGTCAACTGTAGTCTTCATTATAACAGCCGGAGTCCATGTATTAATGGAGTCTCTACCACTATATGGTGCCAGCAAGGCAGGTCTACACTACGCTGTAAAGGCGTTGAGAAGGGAGCTGAGAGATCGGGGGATAAACGTCCTAGCAGTGTACCCTGGTGTTGTGAAAAGTAGGTTCCACGAGAGGGCTGGCTTCAAGGTTGAGAGTGGATTAGATCCTGGTAGAGTTGCAAGTGAGGTAATTAAAGCAATCGAGAAGAGGAAGTCCGAGATCTACATTCCACGCTACATGGCGATTGCTAAACTACTATCACCATTACTACCGGGTTTTAGGGGCCCGGCTAAAGCCAAGTCGTGATAGAGTTTTTTCTACGTAATAGCTATTTAATAGGTCTATTCGAGAAGGTATCTCTCTACGGGTTTTCTCCAGTAGTTCAACGTATTTATCCACATCGTAACCTCTATTTAGTGCTTTCTCGAATGGCACTAGCTCACCGTTAACATATATTAATCTATACGGGGGCTTAGACTCCAAGACGTATCTAGGGGGTCTTCTATATCTATCTCTAACACCACTAGTCCTTGAAACTACGAGTTCCCTTGGATCAACCTCTCTCCTCTCAACTAGCTCTATGTATTCATCTATTACGTGGTTAGCCTCCTCGATCTTCTCCTCTAGCTCACTCGGTGTTCTAGCTTCAAACAACTTAGCTAAAGCCTCCAACTCTGCTTTCTTAACTAGTGGTGGTGTATCACTACGCACAGCCATTACACCCTTTATTTTCCAAGAGCCATTTGTTAGCAATCCATAGTACTTGTTTGCAACACTATCACTACTATTAAGGCGCCTAGGTATGTAGAGCCACACGTAGTGTGCTTCAACCTTTGCATCGAAACCCGTTTCCCCGACAATTCTGTCCTTTACGCAGTTGCACTCGCCCGGCTCTTCCACGCCAGCTATGAATAAGCTATCAACAATACCATGCACCACTCTATAACCCATTTCCTCGACTACGAGCCTAGTCCTCCTCAACACCTCTCTACTAGTGCTAGTTACGACTTCATGAGCCATAACGGAGCCAAATAAGCTATTCCTATACCCCAGGTAGCCGAAGCTGGCGACGAGTATCCATTTAACAGCCTTCTTCCTCTCCTCGTATATGGTATTGCCGGTCTCCTTGTAGAGCTTGTCATAGATATCCTTGAGATCTATGAGCCTCCCTATACTCGCGGGTACAACGCCTTCCTCGTCTAGGCATATGGTGTGTGGAGTCCACTCGGGCTTCACGGGGGTTCCACAGTTTGGCTTATCAATAGTCTCCCCCGAGACATTATACTTCACCATTATACTTGGATAGAGACTCTTGAAGTCTACTTGGCAAACCCACCAGTAGAGACCCGGTCTAGGCTGGTAGACTACACCCCCACGGTCGAACAATAGGAGCTCACTAATACTCCTCCACCCCTCACGCCTACCACGTGATTTATCAACAATAATCCTCCTATCTCTAGCATACAGCGCCTCAATAGTTGTCAAGACTCTTCCAATAGTGATGTTACTCATTAAGCTCAATGGAGTGTAAGACAACCTACTCCACTCAAAGTACTCGTGTAGACTGTAAAAGCCGCCAATAACCCATCTATATGCAACACTAGCGATCCCGGGCTCAACCTCTATTAGCCTAGAGTATACGTAGGGGTCTGCAAAGCCGAGGTGTAGCTTCCTCGATGAGAGGTCTTTAGCTAAATCATCTAGACTCCAATACCTCTCCCTACCCTCCGGGGACTCTAATACATAGTACCCGTCTTCAAAGCCCACTAGAGCATAGTCTAGTGTGGGATCCCCTATGCCCGGACTCCACTCAATGGTTTCAACTCTACTACTCGAGTTCTTAACTGGCGTAACCGGCTGAATTCTAGCCCTATATAGTGCCTCAACGAGTGGGTGTGGGTATGTATTGACAACTCTAAGCCCCTTAACACTAGCTAGTCCAAGTATACTCCTCAACACACTATAACTCCTTGTTTTAAACACCACTACGGGCTGCAGGGAGTCGTAGAATGGTGGAGCCCTCCAGTCTTCAACCCATGCATCTAAAACCCCATCAATACTCCTCAACTCAGATGCGATCAACCCGGGTTCCCTACCAGTTATGTAGCCGTAGAGGTCTAAGTCGAATCTACGAGTCTCTAGTAAGTGGGTGTCCTCGTCGTAGAACACTAGGAAAACCCATCCACTAGATACATAAGCATCTAGAAACCACTTAGCCAAAACAACCCCCATATAAAGCACGGGGTTTTTAAACAAGGGGTGGGTGAAAGTATTCCCTCCCAGCTACTTAACAATTGTTCATGAGTATATAGTGTGCTCGGGGATTGACTATGGGTAGAACTACTCCATCTCTGAGGATTGTTGCGAGAGAGTATGTTGAGAGGTTTAGGAAAGTATCCGAGCTACTGCCTCAACGCGAGAGAGTACTCGTTGAGAAGTATCTCGAGGGTTTTGACGACACTCTATCTCTATACATGCACCTAGGGGTTGTTGACCCACTCGAGTTATTCATACTACACCTCGTTAGGAGAATTGGGGAACTCTGCGAGTGCCGTGGAGAATAGTTTCGGCAACCCCTCTAGTATATAAAGTACTTGTCTTTAAGTAGGGGCATTGTGAATACCACTGGTATTAGGCAACTAGATGAACTCATAAACCCTGCTAAGAGAGAGTGGGTTTTAGAGGTTTATGGTGACCAAGACCCCGTACTCCGAGTGCTCCACTACACCATGGCTTATAGAAGTAGAAGTGAGAGAGTATACTTGTTGTTTAACATGGAGTTCGGGGGCTTGGATACACTATACCTTGTTAGACTCTGCAGGCTCCTCGACTGTAGACTAGAGAACATTGTTGTATCGAGAGCTTTTAGACTAAGTGACACTGTTGAGGCTTTGGAGTCTCTTACATCAATTAGCAATAGCCTAGTCCTAGTTCTCTACCCCTATAGCTATGTCTCGAGGGATCCACTGCGTTATAGTGAGGCAACCTGGATCACTGGGTTAATATCCAGGATCGCACATAGAAACCAAGTACTCCTATTCAATACTACAACTAGGTTTGGAGCGAAGAGCCCTGAGGGAGGTAGCTTCCACCACCACGCTGTAAAAGTTATTATCAAGCTATCGCGGAAGAGGAGGCTAGTAACAGCTGAACTAGTAAAACACCCTGTTAAGCAGTGGGGGTTTAAGACAATACCATACACTATACTCGAGCACCCTGCTAAGTGTGGAGTGGGTAGGACAATACTAGACTGGGTTATGGTGGAGAACGGCTTCATAGACCATGGTGGAGAAGCACTTAATAAACTCCCTCGTAGTCGAGGTGCCTTCAGCGGAGTCAAGACATTGTCGTAGTCTCGACTTTTGCTTTAATCAAATATAATCCCCGTAGTAGCTACTTCACGTATTAGATATTTACCTCTACTCCTAGATCGCATAGAGGTGGCTACAGTGTGTGCTCACATAAGCGACCTACTCAGAGAGATAGAGGAGCTTTATAGAGAAACACCGAGACACATAGATGGAGGTATACTAGGCTCTATGACTACTTGGCCACACGAGGTTGGAGTAGTTGCTTTCAATAGGTTTATACATGTAAATGGCAATGATCCAGCGTTATTCCCCGTGGTTAGAGAGTGTGAGGAGAAATTAGTGAGTGAAGTGGGATCACTGTACTCTGCAAAATATGGATTGCACACGTCGGGTGGCACAGAGTCAAATATTCTCGCAATACTGGCCGCTATAAGGAATACTAGTAGTCGAGTAGTTGTAGCACCTTCAACTGTTCATAAATCAATAGATAAGGCATGTATATTAATGAATTGTAAACTAGTGAAGATCCCAACTCATCCATTGAAGCCGGTTGATAAAGGGGTACTTGAGGAGAAGGTGCGTGAGTACAAGCCATCAATAATAGTTATTACTGCGGGGACTACTGAGACCGGTGTAGTGGACCCTGTCGAGGAGGTAGCGGAGATCGCTGAAAAACATGGAGTATATCTACACGTTGACGGAGCTTATGGTGGTCTATTGATCCCCTTCCTGAGGAGACATGGATTGATCAACGTAGACTTGAGGATAGGCAACGGTGTGTCGAGTATAAGTGTTGATATGCATAAAAACGGGGCTTCACCAATACCATCGAGTCTTTTATTCTTCCAAGACAGGGACTTACTGGACAATGTCTGCTTTGACATGGACTACATGCCTAGTGGTAAGTCATGTGGATTACTCGGTACGAGGCCTGGTGGAGCAGTTGTGGCAGCTTATTATACGTGGAGAGCAATTGGTCTACGTGGATACGAGGAAAATGCATTGAGAATGATGAATCATGCTAAATACCTCTTTGAGGAGTTGAGTGAAATACCCGGGGTTGAGGTTTACCCCTACACTCTGCCGATTATTGTCTTTAAATCACTGAAGTATGGAGACTCATTATTTAATATACTGTGGAGTAGAGGGCTCTACCTCTATAAAGCCCCCTCACTTAAAGCTCTGAGAGTGGTTATTATGCCTCATCACAGTAGGCTACATATAGATAGGTTATTGAAGACACTTAGGGATCTGCATAGTGGTTGAGGTTTATTACGTTAGATTAATATTGGTGGAGTCGGATTGCATCTATAAACTAATGGGGTGACTTGATTTGAGTAAAGTGAAGACGGATGTTTTATGGGCTATAGTAATCGTGTTTGTACTTGGAGTTATCATAGGGTACTTTATAGCAGTGCAGGTCTCGCAGAGCCCTGTGCAACCAAGTACTAGGGGTGTACTTGTTCCAGATAATAATGTTTTGTTTCTACCCGATGACGCTTACTACGGCAATCTAACTTGGTATCTTGATCGCGCCAATAAAAGCGTATATGTCGTAATGTACGTGGTCAAGTACGATACTAGTCAATACAATGACCCTGTTAACGTGATATTGAGGAAACTAGTTGACTTACACGAGAGGGGTGTGGATGTAAAGATTGTTGTTGATGATGAAACACGGAATAGTTACCCAGCAACTATCAACTACCTCGTTGGGAACGGTGTACCAGTTAGGCTCGATGAATCTCAGGGTAGGACTACTCACTGCAAGATCGTTGTTATAGATGGTCAATACGTGTTCATAGGTAGCCACAACTGGACTGAGAGTGCATTAAAGTACAACCACGAAGCAACTATACTAGTGAATTCGAGTGAGTTGGCTAGCCAGGTGGAGAAGTATATTGAGTCGATATGGAGTAGTGGGAGATCTATTTCATAGTGTGCGTGTTGTCTAGAGTGTTTAATTACCGTCTTCATTACTGAATATTGGTGTGTTTAGTCATGGAGGTGAAGATCAATAGAGAGAAGATCATGGAGGGAGTTAGACTCATACTGGAGGGTATTGGCATAGACCCAAATGACGAGAACTTCAGGGAGACGCCTAGGAGGATTGCTGAGTTCTACGATGAGCTACTCAGCCCTAAGATCGGGGACGAAGACTACAAGTACTTCACTAGTAAAGGGGACCTCGTGATCGTTAAAGATATTCAAGTCTACACACTATGCCCCCACCACTTACTACCAGTCTTCTACAGGGTCTATGTAGCATACATACCGAGTGGTAAAGTCGTTGGTGTCAGCAAGATTGTGCGTTTAATACTAGATGAAGCTAGAAGACTCACTCTCCAGGAGCAGTACACGGAGAACGTTGCTAGCAAACTGCAAGAGCTCGTTGAAAGCAGTGATGTAATGGTTGTTGTAAACGGCATACACTACTGTATGAGAATGAGGGGTGTTAAAACCCCAAATGCAGAAGTAGTTACTTCAGCGATCAGGGGGAAGTTCAGGGACTATGCATTACGCATGGAGACTATGAGGCTCATGGGGTTTGAGTAGTTGGGTTTTATCGCAGTAGCCTTCTCGGCAAGTGCATTCAATATACGTAAACGATGCCTATGGAGTCTAACTATATACATGGTGGAGACTTATTTTTAGAGGTTCACGATATTGTATTGTGCAGGAGCGACCAGTGGTTTAAATGAGTATGGGGTTTAGAGAACGTAAGAGGGCTGGTTATATTGAGGGAGCAGTTTCAATAATAGTAAACACTCTCCTCTTCATAGCTAAGTACATTGCTGGAACAATGTCCAACTCGATTGCGGTTATAGCGGACTCTATTCATACACTCAGCGA
>JAJHRV010000106.1 GCA_020833525.1 Thermosphaera sp. | reverse complement strand
CAAAGACTTCACCGATGAAATGGCCGAGGTCTTTAAATCATATTGGAGAAGCCTGGATATACAATACGATTACTTCATTAGAACCACAGATACAAACCACGAGAAAGCAGTGAAAGAGGCATTTAACTACATCTACAAGAAGGGGTTAATTTATAAGGCAAAGTACTCTGGACTGTACTGTGTAGAGTGCGAGAAGTACTATTCCCCAGGAGAATACGTAGAGGTTGAGGGGAAGCCGTACTGCCCACTACACAATAAACCACTAGAGTACATGGAGGAGGAGACGTACTACTTTAAGTTGAGTGATTTCAAGGATTACCTCCTCGATGTTCTGAGGAATAGGGATATAGTTGTCCCGAGGAGCTACTCGGAGGAGGTAGTATCTAAGATTGAGAATGAGGGATTAAGGGATTTGTCAATTGCAAGACCCATTGAGAGAGTTTGGTGGGGTATTCCAGTGCCGTTTGATGATAAGTATGTTATCTATGTTTGGTTTGACGCACTACTAAACTACATTAGTGCTATAGGCTATGGTGGAGACCAGGGTTTATTCAATGAATACTGGTCAAGTGTACACCACGTTATTGGTAAGGATATATTGTGGTTCCACACAACTGTGTGGTTCTCAATACTAAGAGCACTAGACATAGAGCCTCCTAGGAAGCTAATAGTTCATGCATTCCTAACGACGAAGGGTGCTAAAATGAGTAAGAGTGTTGGCAATGTTGTCTCAATAGAAGAAATGCTTGGAAGATATGGATCTCCGGATGGTGTCAGATACGTTCTCATGAGGATCTTTAATATGGATAAAGACAGTGAATTCGACTTCCAGTTGCTTGATAGTATATATAATAGTGAGCTTGCGGACACTTATGGAAACCTCGTTAGGAGGGTTGGCGTTCTAGCCCTTAAGAAACTTCGCGGCAAAGTCTACAGGAGGAGTATTGATCCAAAGGTAAAGGATGAACTTAACTCTAAGTTAAATGCGTATATTGAGGCAATGGATTCTTTTGATGTTTCACGAGCTGCTACTATAGCTATGGATATTGCTAGAATGGGTAATCAGTATTTAAATGACTCAAAGCCCTGGGAGAAGAGTGATCCAAGCAAGGAACTATATACAGCGATGGAGATTATTAGGTTGTCTACAACAATGTTAGCTCCATTCACACCACGCTCAGCTAAATCGGTTTCAACAGCGTTTGGATTCGAAGTCGGAAACCCGGTAAAGTATAGTGTTGAGGCCGTAGAGAGATTTAATGTTACAGATGCACCAGTTTTATTCAAGAAGATCAGCGTGTCGAAGAAGGGTTAGTGGTTTGAATTACTATATAGCGGTTGATGTAGGAGCATCGAAGACGAGAATAGCTATTGCAAATGTTAGGGGGATTCTAGATAAAGTAGTTGTTAATACCCCGAGGGATGGAGACGAGTACACTATTTCAAATCTAATTATTAAAATAATTAGTGGGAAGTGGGGTCAACTAGTTGGAAACATTAGGGTAATTGGTGTAGCCACCATCGGTCCGCTCGACTTGAAGAGAGGAGTGGTGGTTAATACGCCAAATTTAAATATGAAGAGAATTGAACTACTAAAACCCCTTATAGACTTCTTCAAGACCCAGGTATATGTAGTAAACGACTGTGTTGCAGCCGCTTGGGGTGAGAAACACTATGGTGATGCCGTCAACGTAGACAATTATGTCTACATAACTCTGAGTACTGGAGTGGGGGCGGGAGTAGTAGTTAATGGAGAACTATTAATTGGCAAAATGGGGAATGCTCATGAAGTAGGCCACATAGTAGTAGACTTCGATTCTGATATTAGATGTGGTTGTGGAGGCCGGGGTCACTGGGAGGCATATGCTGGTGGAAGAAACCTTCCTAGAGTGGCTGAGTACTTGTTGAATAGGGGGATTATTTATAGTGGCTCGGAGCTAGCTGAGCTAGTTAAAAAGGGGTTTGCTTTAGACGCTAAAGTAGTATTTGACTACTATAGGAGAGGGGATCCACTGGCTAAGGACTTGGTTGATTTATACGTGAAAGCCACAGCAGCGGGATTGGCATCAGTGATTAATTCATACGATCCAGAGCTTGTAACTATTGGGGGAGGGGTGTTTTTAAACAATATTGATGTCCTCTACGAGCCTATTGTAAGGCTTATCAGTGGAAACATTGTTACAGAGATGCCTATTATAAAGCCTACAAGGCTTGGGGATGATGTAGGGCTTTATGGAGCACTAGCTATAGCTGTAGATCCCCCGAGGAAGCTCAAGGAGATCCAGTCTAGTTCATACACTCGCAATGCTACTTAAGTAGTAAAATAGTGGCTTCCTCGACTAAAGCAGCGAGAAATAGTACTATGAGACCTAGTAGTAGTAGCTTGGTAAATACCCTTTGATTACTTAGTAAATATGTTGATGAAGAAGCTATTATGGAGTAGGCTAGTATCTCCATTAACGTGTGCGGTAGTAGTAGTAATCGGATTACATCAAGCAGCCTCCCAGTATTAGTTGATAATACATAGCCTAATACTAACCCTGCATTGTAAACCCCACTTGCTAGGTAGTATTGTCCAATAATGGGTATTACTGCTGAAATAGCTATAGAGAAGTTGTTGAGGTATATTACGAGGATTTGAAGCAGTGGATCCTCCATGCCCGCGTACCTCGAGAGATTTCTCTCTATTGATTCGTAGTAGTTGCTAAAAGACCCACTCTGTAGTAATCCAGTAATAAACCCCGATATGAGTACGACGTAGAGGAGAGTAAACGCTGTTAAAACAGCTTTCCCAGCGCTTTTCCTGCCCATAGTGAATACTGAGGCTCCAAGGATTATTCCAAAGGATAATGGTATGAAGAATAATGGTGTCAGTCCTAGGATTGAATAGATAATTGTAGCCAACGGTGTAATAATCACGGTAGTTAATAGAAGTGAATAAGTACTAGGAGTTGTTTCAATAAATGTATTTCCCTGTGTGAGCTGGCTTGGGGGGTTTGGGTGACTGCTGTGTATTAACTCATAGTGTTTATTGTACACTCGCATATACCTTAACGCTATGTATAAGCCATATGCTCCAAGCGTTACTAGGAGGAGTACTATGTCTACTGCAATATCTATCTCCCTCCTAGTACTCGTTATCTGTGTTTTCAATAGTGTTTTCTCCTCGATTAAAGCGTGGTCTCTAAGAGCACTCTCACATATTAGTAATAGAACAGGGTATGCGATGCCGGCTGTGAGAATAGACAGTAATAACCCAGTTGAAGGAGCTGGTAGCGTGTGTTTTTTAAATTCGTAATCAAGAATATTTACCAGTGATTCAAGTGAACTCCTACCAGTAAGGTAGTATGTTGTAACCGCACTATCATAAATGTGCTTGAAGAGCTTTCTAAGCAAATAGTAGGATGAGAATGCAGACGCTATAGTGTAGCCTCCCAGTAGGACTAAGCCCCAGTTGAAAAACAGTGTTTTAATCATTGATTCACTCGTTATTTCCCCCACTCCGCTACGTAGATACGTCTCTAGTAGTGATGGGATACCTATTGATAGAAATACCGTGGAGGCGAGTAATAATATAAATGGAATAGCGATGGGTAAGTAGCTAATCCTCTCGAATTTAAGCCCATAGACATAAGTCTTTAGTGGGTCTTCTGGTTGATTTTGATTACTTGCACTCAATATACCAC
>JAJHRV010000105.1 GCA_020833525.1 Thermosphaera sp. | reverse complement strand
TCTTTCTCAATGATCTCCATTGCCTCAGGCAATATCTTATTGTTGAATACAAGTATAACCCCGTACTCGGGATTCGACTTCTTCACTACTTCAGCCTCTACAACATCGTTCTTAGAGACTGGGCCCACGTCAGCGAGCCTTATTGGTATATTCTCCCTCTTCAACGCCTCAACTAGCGCCTCTAGTGAGCCAAGTGTGTCGGCCTTTACCACTACTCCATCACTCTCCCCCTTAACAATTACTTGTCTCACCTCCTCCATCACTAATTTCCCGAACTCCTCTACTGGTTTATCTGGTGGGACAACGTATAGTGGGAATCCTGCAATAACGTCTTCTAAGTCTGGAGCCGCTATTTTCACGCCTGCAGCGGCCGCTACGATATCTACTTGGATGAATCTCCCCTCATGCATTCTCATGTCTTGTAGAGGCCTTGGTAGTAGGATGGCTCTCACTTTAGTAGCTCTATAGTTTCCCCTAGTTGCAAGTACTATTGTATCGCCTTTCTTTAGTACACCATCGTATAGTATTACATCTAGTGTTGCACCTAGGCCTGGCTCTTCCCTAACCTCGAGTACAATTCCCTTACCCGGCTCATCTCCAGTAATTAACTTCTTCTTCATGAATTGCTGTGAAAGCCCTGCAATTAAGGCTAGTAGCTCAGATACACCCTCACCGGTTTTAGCTGAGACTGGAACTATGGCGACTGTTCTCCTATAATCCCTAACTCTGTCAAACCTCTCCGCTTCATACCCATACTCATAGATCTGAGACACAAGTGTGTATATTCTCGCATCTAGCTCCTCTATGGTTTTTAAGCTCTGCTTCTGAATCGTCTCAAGGAATGGCGCGTCGGGGTTTGGCTTCCAGCCTTTTATTTTATCTATTTTATTAGCAGCGATCACGAATGGAACCCTCCTCTCCTTTAAGAGATTTAACGCCTCACGCGTCTGTGGTTTAACACCCTCAATAATGTCAACGACGAGGATAGCCATGTCTGCTACACTACCACCACGCCTTCTCAAACTAGCGAAGAGTTCGTGGCCTGGTGTATCGATAAACAGCAATCCCGGTATCTCTATTTTAAGCCTTGGAAAGAACTTTTTAAGAGGCTCTGCAAGCTTCTCCAGAACACTAGTTGGCACTATGCTTGCTCCAATATGTTGTGTTATCTCCCCTGGCTCCTTCTTGGCGACGGCTGTTCCACGAATTTTATCCAATAGTGTAGTCTTCCCGTGATCCACATGCCCCAAAACCGTAATTATCGGTTGCCTAATCCAAGTCCTACCAGTACTCATAAGCACCACCATTAACACACAATAACACAATATTCAAATACCTTAATTAGCAATCAATGCAATACTACAGTCTATTGATTAACGCGGCTTTATTAAGTCCTCATATCCACGGTCCCCGAGAAGGCTTCAACATAGAATCTTAGATAATAATCCCTACTATGGATATAAATAAAGTATAAAAGGACATGATTTCATAACAGTGGTGAACCCACCGGGCAACTGGTGGTTGGGGTATGCCGGATTTTAAAATAGTAGTAAATGACCCAGAAGCATATAAGTCATTGAAAGTAGTCAAGGTTAAAGTCGTGGGGGACGGAGATATACCATTCACTGATAAAGTAAAAGAGCAGTTCGAGTTGCCGGTAGCTAAAGTGAATAGTAAATTGTATAGCGAGCTGGGTGCAGTGTATGGCGTCGTTGTAGTTAGAATGAGGCGCCCCGACACTGGTGACAAGGTCAAATTAACGTGTAGACTGGAAGTGGATGATGGCGTGCCGGAAAACACTGTAAAGGTGAGTTTAACCAGGTTAATTGACTTAACTGGAACCCATGAACTCGATGGAGAAGTATTCAGAGCTCCTGCTTGGCAGATTAGAATAAATGATGAAAGAACAAGTGCATTCCTAGGTTTAAAAATAGGGGATGAAGTGCCAGGTGAGGTTATTGGCTTAAAGAATGTAAAACTCGTTATAACTGGTGGGAGTGATATTAGTGGTTTTCCAATGAGACCCGATATCCCAGGACCCGTTAAGAAACGCGCACTACTCTCTGGCCCACCAGGCTTCCACCCAAGGGAGGATGGTGAGAGGAGGAGGAAAACCGTTAGGGGTAACACTATAGCGCCAGATATTACACAGATAAATACTAAAATAAAGCGTATTTAATCCATATATTAAACTAGGTGATTTATTGCCTATTAAGATAAAACCACCCGAAGTAAATATCGGTGTTGTTGGACACGTAGACCATGGCAAAACCACCCTCGTCCAAGCTCTCACGGGGATTTGGACAGCTAGGCATAGTAAGGAGATCGAGCGTGGAATGACCATATTCCTCGGCTATGCTGATGGAAACATAGCTACATGTCCATCACTAAACCCTCCAGACTCCTATACAGCCGAGCTAGTGTGCCCTGACGGTAGTGAAGCCCATTTAATACGTAGAGTAAGCTATGTGGATGCACCAGGTCACGAAGCGTACATGACAACTATGCTGAGCGGTGCGATGATCGTGGATGGCGCTATACTCGTAGTTGCAGCGAATGAGCCGTGTCCACAACCGCAAACAATAGAGCACCTCACAGCACTAGAGATTCTTGGGGTAAAAAACATTGTAATAGTACAGAACAAAGTCGACGTAGTCTCAAAGGAGAAAGCCCTTAAGAACTACGAGGAAATCAAGAACTTTATTAAGGGGACAATAGCTGAAAACGGCCCTATAATACCCATTAGTGCACTACACAAAGTCAACATCGACGTTCTCTTACAGGCGATACAGGAGGTTATTCCAACACCACAACGCGACTACTCAAAACCACCATTAATGTACGTTGTAAGAAGTTTTGATATCAATAGACCTGGGACACCATACCACATGATCCAAGGTGGAGTTGTAGGCGGGACACTACTACAGGGAAAACTAAGACTAGGACAGGAGATAGTGATTCTACCCGGAGTAAAGGTACCGAGAGAGACGGGTAAAACAAAGACATATAGTTATGAACCAGTTGTAACAACCATAGAGGAGATTAGGTATGGAGACTTAGAAGTCGAAGAGGCTACACCAAGTGGTTTAATAGCCATAAGGACTAATCTAGATCCCTCACTAACGAAAGCAGACCAAATGGTTGGCTCTCTAATTACAATACCGGGTAATAAAATCCCCGTTATTACGTCCATAGAGATCACCTACCACGAGCTCGAGAGAGTTGTTGGAGTGAGGGGTCAACCGACTAAACTCCCCCCACTTCAAGTAAATGAAAAGGTAATAGTCGCTGTTGGCGCAGCGACGAGAATTGCATCTATCAAGTCGCTTAGAAAGGATAGAGTTGAGTTGAAACTAGAAGAGCCGGTTGCTACGTGGAAGGGGTCGCGGATAGCGCTTGGAAGAAGGGTAATGGCGAGGTGGAGGCTTGCAGGCTGGGGGATCATCGAGAACATCTACGAGTAAGCGCCCAATAGTGGTACTCGATACAAACATGTTAATGCTACTAGCTCACGGAGTCAGAGTATTTGATGATATTAGCGAAGCCCTAGAGGCAAAACCACGCTTTGTAGTTATCAAGCCTGTTTACAATGAAATACGAAAACTCGCTAATAGCTCAGAGGCTAAGACTAGGAGAAGCGCTGAGTTTGTTCTCAGTGTAGTTGAGAAGCTCTGCGAGGTCGTGGACTACATGGCTAAAAACGGGGAAACAGTGGATGATGC
>JAJHRV010000104.1 GCA_020833525.1 Thermosphaera sp. | reverse complement strand
TACAGCTCTATCCTGACTTGAAGGAAGTATATGAATTAACTGTAAACCACACGGTTTGGAGGAAGAGGCAATGCCTCAATATGATTCCTAGTGAGAATGTAATGTCCCCCTTAGCGATGCTACTATACCTTAACGATGCAATGCATAGGTATGCAGAGGGGAAGCCCTATAAGAGGTTCTACCAGGGATTAATATATGTAGACCCACTCGAGGTTAAAGTACAGAGGTTAATGGGTGAACTACTGGAGACGGAGTACGTGGATGTTAGGCCAATTAGCGGTACTACAGCTAATGGATCTGTATTCAGAGCCTACACGAGGCCAGGTGATAAAGCACTAGTAGCGCCTGTTCAAGCCGGTGCACACGTTAGCCACACTAGATTCGGCACTCTTGGAGCTCTAGGTATTGAGCAAATAGAGCTCCCCGTGGACTTGGAGAATTGGAACATTGATGTCGATAAAGCTGTTAAAATGATCGAGGAGGTTAAGCCCAAGATAGTTACTCTCGGTGGATCACTCTACCTATTTCCACATCCAACAAAGGAGTTGGCTGAGGCAGCACACACCGTTGGAGCAAAAGTAGTTCACGATGTAGCACACGTACTTGGATTAGTTGTAGGGAAAGTCTGGGATAACCCATTGAAACAAGGGGCTGACGTAATAACATCCTCCACGCACAAGACATTCCCTGGTCCTCAGGGTGGGTTAATAGCTACAAGGCTTGAGGAAGACTACAAAGAGATTGGGAAGGTAGTATTCCCAATGTTTGTTTCAAACCACCATTTACATAGACTAGCAGCTACTGGAGTAACAGCTGTTGAAATGAAGATCTGGGGTAGAGACTACGCTCAGCAAATTGTGAGGAATGCAAAAGCACTCGCAGAGGCGCTTGCAAGTGAGGGATTCAAGGTTGCACTAGAACACCTTGGCTACACTTCAAGCCACCAAGTTGCAGTAGATGTTGCCAATGTTGGTAGGGGCACTAAGTGCGCTGTACTACTGGAGCAGGCCAACATCATTGTTAACAAGAACATGCTGCCTTATGATCGACCTGAAGACGTCAAGGATCCTAGTGGCTTGAGAATGGGTACACAGGAGTTGACGAGGTGGGGTATGAAGGAGAGTGAAATGAAGGAGATAGCGAGGTTCATGAGAATGGTGTTGATTGATAAAAAAGACCCTGGAGAAGTAAGGAGCAAGGTGGTTGAGTTTAGAAAAGAGTTCTTGGAGATACACTATGGCTTCAAGATTACACGTGAAGATGAAGTGAGATTACTAAAGCTAATGCTTCACGCTGAGATGTAAAGTATTTTTTATAGATAAATCTAGGATTACGTGGTGGTCGAGTTGAGTGATGTACTTGTCAAGGTGAAGGGAAAAGAGTACATAGTTAAAACCGACCGAAGGTATACGCAGACAGATGAGTGGGCTAAGCTAGAGGGAGGAGTAGTCGTAGTGGGTATAACAGACTACGCCCAGAAAGAATTGAAAGACATAGTTGCTGTTGAGCTTCCTCAAATCGGTAGAGTCCTCAAGAAAGGGGAGGAAGTGGGGATGATAGACTCTGTTAAGGCAACTTCATCCTACTACGCACCATTATCGGGTAAAGTAGTGGAGGTCAATAAAGACCTTGAAGCGAGCCCTGAGTTGCTCAATAAGGATCCGTATGGTAAAGGCTGGATCATGAAAATAGAGCCAATAGACCCCAAGGAGTATGAAACACTACTAACACCAGAAGCCTACGCCGAGAAAATACAGAAAGGAGCTCACTGAAGCCTCTACTATGTGGGGTCTTTATTTTATATTTGTTTTTCACTCGAGGGCCTTGAGGAATATTATTTACAAGTCTATATTTGTACTAAATCACCACAGTATCTACATTCCCCCATATGGGTTTTTCAGCGGCAAATTCGAGCATGACTCATTGATCAGGGTAGGTACAATTAGTTACCTATAAATGTAGGCAATGGGGCATGATTTTTGTTAATTAATGAATAGGGATCCGTATTATGCTAAAATAATATATTGCAGAGCGATAGATATGTCTCATGCTAGAGGTGGTTGGTTTGAGTGGTTTGTTTGGTTTAAAGTATAAACCAAGCGAGTTGGCTTCATTGATAGATCATACCCTGCTAAAGCCTGATGCAAGCTACACGGTTTTAGAGAAGTATATTGATGACACTAAGAAATATGGATTTAAATTATTAATGATACCACTATCACTAGTTGAGAAAGCGCGTGAAATCGCGGGAAACACTATTGAGTTAGGCGTTGTTGTTGGGTTTCCACTAGGCAATACATCCACGAAGAGCAAAGTTAATGAAGCGATCGAGGCTGGAGACCATGGGGTTAGCGAAGTAGACATGGTTATGAATATCAATGCATTTAAATCAGGAGACTACGGGTACGTATTGAGAGATATAAAAGCTGTTGTAGATGCCGCTAGAAGCCACGGTGTTAAAGTAGTTAAAGTAATCATTGAGACCGGGCTACTATCAGACGAGGAGAAGGTTAAAGCTACAGAGCTCGTGATTGAGGGAGGAGCAGACTTCGTTAAGACGTGTACTGGTTTCCTTGGAGGTGCGGCAACTGTCCACGATGTCTACTTATTGAAGAATGCGAGTGGAGGTAGAGTTAGAGTTAAAGCTGCCGGGGGTATTAGGAGGGCTCTCGATGCACTAGCATTAATAGCTACAGGTGCTGATAGAATAGGAACTAGTAGTGGAGATAAGATCATGGAGGATTACATTAAACTACTACATGGGAGGGGCTGAGTCTTGGAGGAGGGTTTAGTAATAGTTGAGCCCGCTGGGAGATTTGTTAAGTTATTATTTAGAGTGAGAAAGGTCTTTGCAGTGGAGAAGTCTCCATACCAGGAGATAGTATTTGCTGAAATCGAGGGTTTCGGTAGATCCTTGCTAATAGACAACTACATTCAGTTGTCTGAGAAAGACGAGTACTTCTACCACGAGCTACTAGTCCACCCAGCCATGACAATGCATCCAAACCCGGAGAGAGTATTGATCATTGGCGGCGGGGATGGTGTAGCACTTAGAGAGGTACTAAAGCACAATAGTGTAAAAGAAGTTGTTCTCGTGGACATAGACCCCGTCGTCGTGGATTTCTCGAGGAAATATCTTGAGTCCATTAATAGGGGTTCATTCAACGACCCCCGTGTAAGAGTAGTGATAATGGATGGAATGGAGTATATTAAGAAATCTCGAGATAAAAGCTTCGATGTTGTAATAATGGATTTAACAGACCCATACGCTGGGGAGATCGCTAAACACCTCTACAGTGCTCAAGCATTTAGTGAAGTAAAGAGAGTTCTTAGAGAAGGAGGAGTAGTCGCCACACAGGCTGGTAGTAGCTACTTCTACCCTGCAGAGTATAATTATGTATTGGCTAGTGTGAGGGCAAACTTTAGATATGTCTCGGAGTATTGGTACTGGATTCCATCCTTTGGGTTAAATGTAAACTTCATCGTGGCGTCGGATTCATACATGCTTGAAGAAGTTGTTGAGTCGATAGATGAGGTATTGAGAGAGCGTAGGGTTTCAACGAGGTTTATTAATGGAAGGGTTTTAGATGGGTTGTTAAAGATTGGTGTTATGTACCCGTAGACTCTTTTTTCTCAACCACTAGGATACCGTCATCCCTCATTTTCACAACTACTACTTCATCCCCGGGATTAATTAATTTACTAGATGTTGCCCTCCAGTACTCACCCTCTATTTTCACGAATCCAATACCTCCAGGCTTGATCTCATCTA
>JAJHRV010000103.1 GCA_020833525.1 Thermosphaera sp. | reverse complement strand
GTGTGTGGCGAAGACCCGAGTGGGCAGGGTATACAAGTGCCCTAAATGCGGCTTCGAGCTAGATAGGCAGAAACTAGCATCAATAAACATATACCTAAAATACTCCAAGATGCGGGGGTTTCCCCACAGCAATGACCCGGAGAAAACAATGAAGGAGGAGCTGTGGGCTGGAATCACCCTGAGTGGGTGGAGCCCAGTGACATGGATCCCGGTGAAAAGGGATCCCGAGGGCGGTGAAGCCAAGGGAAGAGGGCTTAATATCAAGCCCAATGGAGCCCGAACCCCAGACTGGATGAAGGCTTTCGCACAATTCAACTCGCTATGCTACTCAGTGCACTCGATTAGATACTGGCTAACGGGAGCAAATGTCGGATTAGAATACATGAACCCCACTATAGATATTACAATACTCGCGGTGGCGTCCATAGTACTATTATCAATAGCAGGCTGGGCATTTAATAAAGCAACAATAGAGGAGTGAACATAATACAATATCCAATAGAGACCGCAAACCATTCTTCCTCATGATTATCATAGTGCTTAAGAGTATACTGTTAGATTATTCACAGTTTCTCCTTCTATAGTTGCAGATTTTTATTAATTCACTACTGTTCACACGAGTAGCCTGTTGAAACATGTGAAGGCCTCGGAACCCCTGGGTGGAAGTATACTCTCTTACATGGGTTCTACGAGTCCTTTGCTCTAGCATAGTACTTGCAGAGTCCTTTGTCATTGAAGCATACTAGCCCCGTGATCTACTCCTAGGCCCGGTACCTCGACTATTTTCCTGGCTTATAGTTTTCAAATGATTAATGCGCTTATGATGGTCTAGACCTCTATCAAGCATCAGTTTGTAAAGCTACAAGCTTGTAGACAAACGGGTATAGTGGCTTAATCCAGTACACGGGTACTTGTTCTCGCGATTTGCGAACCCATGATCATCTATAGATAAACCATTATTAGGTCTTTAAACTAAGATGAACCAATCAATTGTTTCTTCAATTTCTCATACTCCTCTCTCGTTATGGCTCCTTGATCTAGTAGTTTCTTCAATCTTTCAAGTTCCTCAGAGACACTTGTCTGTGGCTGTGCCCTCTCCGCTATTTTTTCAACTGCTGTGGCTATTCTTTGTTGTTGATAAACCTCTCTCCATGCAACAAGTTGCTTTGTTATCAATTCTCGTACGCTGTGAGGGTCTTTTACATCCCAAAAGCGATTAGCTCGTGACCTCGCTAAGAATGGTTTAAAAACTACTCCACCTACTTCAAGTCCCGTCGTCGTTGTGAAAACTACTGATCCACACTTAAATTTCCTCGCCAATATCCCCTGAAATACATGGATGTCCCTCACTTGGTCAAATGTGATCTCTCTTGCATATGTCCCAAAGACCCAGCTTTTAACAACTCTCACGCTTTTAGATGTCAAGTAGTATGTATAGGCGCGTTTATTGAGGAAATATATAGTGAGAAATATTATGGCAAACAATGTCCACACTATGAAAAGCAGTGGGACAAACATAAATATCGGCGTATATATGAGGCTTATCAAGACGTATATTATTAAAGACTTTACAAATGTCTTCATCAAATAAGGCTTTCCAACCCAGAGAAACTCTTCAGACATACCACCACCGTTACTAGATTACCCTCTTCCAACATTTATACTCAACGCTGCATATTTCAATGAGATTTTCAATTAAAACAAAAATAATACGATTACTAACACAATAGCAGCGATTTAGATAAAAACTTGATTCAACACAACGCATTCTTTTCTTAACTTAAACTCCTCATCTCTAGCGCTTACTCCAAGGCGTATTGTTCACTACAGGGCAGAGTTATCACAACTACACTCAATGCATAATTACAAAATTGCATTAGGCTCTCCTCTCAGCGTACCCACTTATTTTATAAGAGGACTCTAGGGTAAGAATAACAGATCAGCTGGAGGCCTCTCGAGAAGACCCCTGGTTACCGCCGTTATTGTGTTTGGATCAATACTTCACGGCTTAACATAAGTGGGAGTGACTTCGAGCAATACACTTAATTAAACCAGATATAATTTCGTAACTCTATAGAGTAAGTATTTAAGGGATAAGTGCGGCGGCCGGGATTTGAACCCGGGATCTCCGGCGTGGCAGGCCGGCGTCCTAATCCAGGCTAGACTACCGCCGCTCCTCTCTAAACTTATTTCTTCTATGCTTATAAATTATTACTTTCGGGATCATTCATTGGGTTAGACGGTATCCAACATAAACGTGTCTGCGAGTTTTTACAACTGAAAGCCTTGTCATTCATGACGTGGGGGAGGTTAGATTAATTAATCTCTCCATATTATTAAATCCCCGAAGGGAGCTATATGAAGAAGGTTATATACACTGATAAAGCACCTAAACCCATTGGTCCATATAGTCAAGCTGTTTGTATTGATGGATGGTTATTCATCTCGGGTCAAATACCACTAGACCCCTCCACGGGGAACATAATAACGTCTAGTTTTGAGAAGCAAGTTGAGAGAGTACTCGAGAGTTTGAAAGCCATTGTGGAGTATGCAGGTGGCTCAGTATCAAGCATTGTGAAGACAACTATATTCCTCAGAGATATATCAATGCTCCCAGTCTTCAATGAAGTATACTCCAAGTACTTCAAGGAAGAACCACCAGCTAGAAGCGTCGTTGAAGTCAAAAACCTACCGAGAAACACGGATATAATGATAGAGGCTGTAGCGAAAATAAATAAGTGCCCATAATACTACCTTACCAAGCAAAAACACCAAGCCACAAAAATACTATACTCAAATACCTCAGTAACAACACATAGTCAACACCAATAAAAATTTAGAAGACTCTATACCCATAGAGGAATAAAAGGGCCCGTAGCCTAGCCAGGAGAGGGCGCCGGCCTCCGGAGCCGGAGAACCCGGGTTCGAATCCCGGCGGGCCCGCTGTCTCTTGGTTGTTGCTGTTTTAATTTACTACTAGGTTTGTTTCATTTAAAACTTTTATTAATTACATAAATCTCTAGATCTAGATGCTGGGTAGTCTGTATTGTTACTTCTTTACTTCTTAAAAGTATATAAACCTGCCCCATAATTATTATACCTGGGTGAACGACTATATGAATAGCCGTATAGTATCTATAATTGCCTTATTTGTAATCATAGTATCAATCCTAACTCCAATACTACCCATAGTGAGTGCTAGTAGTATTGAGTCTAAAGTACATCCACTATTATTGAAGAAGCTCGCGGAGTATAAAGGCAGTGAGGTAGTCGAGGTTGTTGTTAGATTAAAGCCTCTCCCACACGACCTCGCACTGAGTGTTAGGGGTAGTTACTACGCTGCGGTTAATGCTTTGAAGGGTTGGGCTGAGTATACTCAGGCTCCTGTAGTTAGGTTTATTGAGTCTCTTGGAGGAGTAGTAGTGAATAGATTCTGGCTAGACAACGTGATACTCGTGAGAATCCCGGCTAAACTAGTACTAAAGATCGCTGCACACCCAGACGTAGTCAAGATATTCGAGAACTTCGAGGTTAGAGTCATTGAGCCAGTGTATAGAGAGACTACATATACTAAGACTATGCAGGTTTCAAGCTGGGGTATATTCAAGATCAGGGCTAATGAGACATGGGCTCTCGGAGTAACAGGTCAAGGAATTAGAATAGCCGTATTAGACACTGGTGTAGACATAACACACCCAGCGCTAACAGGTAAAATGCTCAGCGTGATACCTGGAGACCCATACTACCCAGGTGGATGGATGGAGTTTGATAGTAGTGGAAA
>JAJHRV010000030.1 GCA_020833525.1 Thermosphaera sp. | reverse complement strand
ACCAATTAACTCGATAACCTCCACGGGGTTTAACCCGAGTTCACGAAGGGTTTTACCAATTACTAGTCCACGCTCCAATGCAATCTCATCGCTTGTAGCCTCGCTGGTTATATCCCATGGTATAATAGTGAAGCCTAGTTTTGAGAGTATTAATTCAATCCTCCTCTCCGAGAGAGCGCGGGGTGCGAAGTAACCCATCTCCTCTATTTTTACAGACTCCTCAATGAGCCTCTTGAGGTATGATGCAATACTCATACCTCTACTCACAGCTATCTGCTTCAATAACTCAACATACTCAGCTTCGACACCAATGGTCTTCCTACTCTTTCTCAAAGAAACCAATCACCCTTATTGACACCGTATTCTCCCCCCTCCTCACCTCGAGGATGTTTAAGTGAAAGCCCTTCGCGAGGCTGCTTGCAATAGTCTCGGCTAGTCTAAGTACTCTCTGGGATTGATCCATGAAGGATACGACGTATCTATATGAGCCATCACCCTCCTGTATGGTGTCTATTAAAGCACTGGATATTAGAGTTGAGAGGCCTGCCTCGAATATCCCCGGAGATGATCCATGCTTGACGCGCATTAGTTCGCCAAACCATATACAGGTCTTCTCGACTTCACCGAGTAATTTATTGAACTCATCCTCGCTCACTTCATCTAGAAATCTCTTGACAAAGCTCCATGGTAGTATAGCGGAGCCCGTTCTCCTCAAGTCGTCAATAGAGTCTGCAATGAGTAGAGCCCTCAGTATTGTAGGCTTATACTTCATAATTCTTAAATTAGCCTCTAGGATCTTCTCTATGAGCACTAAGTAGGGCATACCGACTCTCTCAGAAACCTTCATAGCTTCGTCAATCAGGGATTCTGGTATTGGTACAAACCTCCTCCGTTGCTCACGAGACATTTTCCAACCCTTCGATATACTAGTGAGCATTGTGTTTGTAATAAGCTTGACTAACATAAATAATCGTATACACTTATATATGCAGAGTATACACTTTTATAGACACAACACTTAAAACAACCACCCGATATATCCCTTCTAACGGGTGAGTCTAGACATGAATAGAATAATCTCAACTATATTAACAATAGCTCTAACAACACCATTAATAGCTGGACTACTAGAAATACCGATAGCACTAGCCCAACTCCTGCCAGTAAAAATAACCAACATATACGTATATGACACAGACGGCGTATTGAAGCCAATAACTCAGACAGGCATTGAAGGCGTAGTAGATGGCGGTATTTGGCCAGCCGAGCCGATAATAGTAGAAGTAACCGTAGGGCTGCAAGTACCATTCAAAATAGTAGTCTACGACCCCACTGAGACATATAAATACATAGAGCAGAGCGTCCCACCAATGACCCCCGGTAGTTACAATATAACAGTATACGTACCCGATAAATTCGCAAACCTCATTGGACAAGTAATATTCAAGGTCGAGCCAGGATTTGGCGATCCATACTACTACCCAGGGACATTTGCAGTATATCCAAAGCTCGTTGTAAACCCCAAGGTAACAACACTAGTTGACGAGCTAGGTACACCTCTACCTGTGTCCTTTACAGTATATGGCGTACCAAGCTACAACAGCCTCAATGAGATAAGAATTGGAGGAGTATGCCTAATAAGTGTAACTGATGGAGCGCCAGACGCGTATGCAGTGGTGTCAAAGACGTATACACTACTAACAGTATGTGGGCATTCAATACCGAATGGCACGTATACAGTGTCCTTTATACTAGCGGATAATACGTATCTACCAAAGTACAAGGTTGATACATTAACTATTAGACCAATGGTGTACTTCGTGAGAAAGTCCGGCCATGGAATGTGGGTTGATGACAGCTTAGTAAGCGAGAGATTAAAAAAAGATCTTGGCCCGGAGATCAATGATGCGAAGAACATTACTATATATGGAGTAGGCTTCCCAGCCAATGTGAAGATAAAGTCAATTACGCTGGTTAATAAGAACTTTACAGATCTCGGGGTCTCATACAAAGTAGACTTCTTCCTACAGGGTATTGAGGTCTCAACAACTGCATTTGGAGAATTAAATGTGACATTAGATGTTAAGAGCAATATGACTGCTGGTCTATACTACCCCGAAGTCGAGTACTTCTACTTCAACGGTACCGACTATATTACGGATAAAACTAGCTTCATTAGCACATACTACCTTGTTAGACCAATACTACTATTCCTATACAATGGCCAACTATACAAAGACTACCCAGTTATACTATACCCAGGCGACACTATAACAATTGCAGCCTTTGGCTATGGACCGAGCAAGGACTGGACAACCGACCCGGTTAAATTACATGTCTACGTAGACACCCAGTTATTAACAGAGGTGGATCTAGCGAAGAATGGGCATGCAGTCTTCACAGCCACCCTACCAGACAATCTAACTTATGGTGCACACTACATTAAGGGCATTGATGACTGGAAATACGGGTATACACTTGCAGTAGTCATAGGCGGGAGAGCGGTATTTACCGTGATCAATCCAATCACCATGAAGCCTATTAATGTATATAAAGTAACTGCAAGCTACTATGGAAAGATACTAACAGTGTGTCCATGTGAAACCGTTCTAGGCTGTAGCTACTGTAATATGACAGTTGTATACAATGGTGAATGCGACTATCTAGGAGACTACGTCAAAGTAGTGATCTATGGTTTGACTCCAGGAGAGAAACTAGTGAAGGTATACCTGGGAGGAGTCGAGCTATCACCAGATCTCATTGTAGACGCCAAGTCCGCTGATGCAAATGGAAGAATGGAGTTTACATTCATTGTTCCAACAATACCGCAGGGAACATACACAATCACTGTTGTAACAGAGACTCAGACAATTCAAGTGGTGTGGGCATATAATGCTAGCATCAACTACATTGAAGTAGTGCCAAAGATACTACTCCTACCTCTATCAGAGGAGCCATACATACCAGTATTAGTTGGTAGCGGTGTAGTGAGAGTTGTTGGAACAGGCTTCCCACAGGGTGTACTATTCTACAAGGCTCTGCTAAATGACACTGATGCACTCGAAGCTCTAACAACGCAGGTAGCCAAGTGGTCGACTGATGAGAGTGGAGTAGTCATTGGCGGGAAGATCAAGGACTTGGTGATAAAGCCCGCTCTATTAATACCCATGATAGAGCCCGGGAAATACTCTATTAGACTAGTATACTACGTTGGTACAACTCTAGACTACAGTCTATCTGGATACGTATACGTAGTTAACAACATATCGAAGATACCGTCGGTGGATGAAATTACCTCCGCTATTAGAGAGGCCTTAGACAATGTCAGGACAACACTAGACACGCTATCCCAGACTCTAGGTGGAAAAGTAGACCAAGTACTGAGCGTTGTAAATGATATAAAGGACAACATGGGTAAGCTAAACGACATAGTGAGTAAACTCGACTCGATCAGCAGTAACCTCGCCTCTGCATCCGACAAGATAACGAATGCAGCCAATAAGATCGACACTATATCAGGGCAACTGCAGACTGTTACATCTGCTCTAGACGACGTTAAGAAGGGTATAGATGGCTTGAAGACAGATGTGGGTAATGTCAAGACGAGTGTTGATGCCGTCAAGACGAGTGTTGACAATGTAGCTTCAAGCGTTAATAGTGTTGGAGGCAAGGTAGATGACGTATCTAAGAAAGTAGATAGTGTTGGTGGAACAGCGTCGAGCGCCATGTACATTGGGATAGTAGCGACGATCTTTGCACTACTAGCGACAGTCTTCGCACTACTAGCCTACACAACGATCAAGAAATCTGTTGCTCCAAAGTAGCGGGGTATAATTTAAAAATAAATCTTTTTTACTCTCTGCTTCCTCAACTTCCTCCTATAAAACCTAGATAGATACAAGTACATTACTCCCGTGAAGACGTAGTCGATTGTGAGAATTACTGCCGGCACGTAAATAATCAAAGATGGCAAACCTGGTTTCTCTCTGAAGAACGCCTTGTAGTAAGATAGAGTCGTGTTTTGAAGCGGTGTATTGGAGAGTACTATGATCATTACTGAGCCGTCACTGAGGTATATGGATTTTCCATTCGTCCACTCGATAGACCTACCACTCGAGGTGTTAGTAATGAAGAATACTATTGGGAACTCTGCGTCTCTTGGTTTCACTCTAAAAGCTACTAGCGTTAACCCGGATATATTACTATCTCTAATTACATACCAATAACTGTAATTCAAGTTCAGTATAGTTGCTAGTTCTCTTGCAGTAGCTTCATCTACCTTGAAGTCACCAATGGATTTTGTAAATTTCAGTGCTTCGTGTACAGAAAACCCAGTACTATATCCACAGTCAATGTATGAATAGCCTGGTGGAGTAATGAGGAGGATCATGGGTAGTAGGTATAGAAGTGCTAAAGCTATTATTATCGAAATCCAATTAGACACCGAAGGAATTTTTCTAAAAACTATGTAGGATAAAACAAACCCAGTAATAGAAAATACAATTGTTGCCAGTACATAGCTACCGTATCCATATGCAGCTACAACAGCATAGTCTCCCGTAGAGTCCAGGTAGATCTCCCCCGGGATACCTGTAATAATGCTAGTTGTTCTATACTCTCCCGCTACGTATCGTATGTCGGCTAAAACACTCGATTTGTAGAATACAAATATCCTCCTAGCACTATTCAATGGGTAAATCCAAATATACACTGTAGTTGAGTCAATGTAGACTATGAGTAAACCAACAGCGACCAGCGCCACGACAATAGCTATTAATACGAGCCTAGAGGCAGTGAGCTCCAAGACAACTCGCTTCTCACTAGGCAAGATCACACCTCAAGCCAAGTAAATACATACACCTAAAATCTTTTTAAGCCACAGTAATAAATATTGAAGATAGAACCGCCGCCGTAGCTCAGCCCGGCCAGAGCGCCGGACTCATACGGGTTAAGTAATTGAGTGAAGTCGGCCCAGGAGAGATCCGGTTGTCCCGGGTTCAAATCCCGGCGGCGGCATTTCCTTGGACTTGGTTTTTCGTTTTTAAGCCTTGGATTCTACTTGTATATGGTGTTGCTTGTGGGTGAAATACCTGATTTTGCATATGGATTGGTTAAGGCATTAGATGTGCGTGAGCGGAGTATACATGAGTTATTATTGGAGATGAGCAATGTATCATTCCAGGGTAGAGCTCTCGGTGAGGCGTATAGGGTATTAATAGATATGTTCAACGACCCCGAGAACACTATATTTCTCGGTTTAGCGGGCTCTATGAGTACTTCGGGGATGTGGAGGATTATCAAGTGGCTTATAGAGGAGCGATATGTAGATGTAGTTGTATCCACAGGGGCTATTATAAGTGAGGACATATATGAAGCAATGGGCTTTAAGTACTACAAGGTAAACCCGTGTATAGATGATGAAATGCTACTCGAGAGGAAGTATGATAGATTCTACGATACAGTTGCAAGTGAGCTAGATTACAGGAGGATGGAGGAGCTTATAGGAGAATTCGTGGAAACCCTCCCCGGAGACCGCGTCTACTCAACACCGGAGTTTCTACACGAGTTTGGTAGATTCCTAGATGAGAGGGGAGTAGATAGTATTGTGGCGGCAGCATATAGAGCTAGAGTACCAGTATTCTCACCAGCACTAGTTGATAGTGGGTATGGCATGGCCCTACTACTAGCATATAGAAGGGGTAAGAGGATAACTATAGACATGGTGAGAGACTTCTATCAGCTCGTAGAGATTGGGAGAATAGCTAGGAAGGTCTCAGCAATATATATTGGCGGCGGAGTACCAAAAGACTATGTTAACCTAATGACAGTTGCTCAAACACTAATAGCCGAGTATGAGGAGAAGAAACACGACTACTACAAGGGATTCGAGTACATAGTGCAGTTTACAACGGATCTACCACAGTGGGGTGGTTTAAGCGGGGCGACGCTAGAGGAAGCCGTGAGCTGGGGCAAGGTCTCACCACGAGCGAAGAAGAGAGTTGTACATGTAGATGCAACAATAGCACTACCAATAATAGCGCATGGACTAGTATCCGGTGGAGTGAAGAGGAAAAAACCAAGTGATGTTCTAAAAGCAATAATACCCTAGTCTACACTTAGAATAATGAACCTAGGTGGAGAAATCCACTCGCTTCTACACCTAGGGCAACGACTCGGTTTCCTCGGTTTATCGAGGTCTCTGAATACATAGCCGCACTTCCTGCAGAATGGAGGATCCATGGCTAAGTACTCTCTACCACCACTCCTCGCTCTAATTGATTTAGCTATGTGGACTAAGTGCTCGTATACTTCTCTAGCATCAACATATACTCCAATAGCACTAGATATTTCATCAACAGTCAATGGCTTACTCGTGTTTCTCAAGACTTGGATTATTCGCTCTCGAATTGTTAAATCCAATGAAACCACTTACTTCGAAGACTCGCGGTATCTCTCAATAGCCTTCTTAATCTTCTCGAGAGCAAACTCCCTGTTCTTCCAGCCTATAACCTTAACCCATTTACCCCTCTCAAGCTCTTTGTAGTGTGCGAAGAAGTGCTCAATTCTCTCCTTCAACGCGTCTGGTAGGTCAACTATGTCCCTTACATTCTTATATCTAGGATCTATCTTGTCCGCGGGGACGGCAACTATTTTCGCATCAAACCCTTTCTCATCCTGTGTCTCTAAAACCCCAATGGGCCTCACCCTTATCACAGAGCCCGGTAGTAACTGATCCTGAGAAATCACCAGTACATCAACGGGGTCTCCATCCTCCTCCAAAGTTCCAGGTACAAATCCATAATTGAATGGATACACCATCGAGGTATATAGTATTCTATCTACGAATAAAACACCCGTCTCTTTGTCTAGTTCATACTTCACACCACTATTCATCGGTATTTCAATTAATACATTCACTTCCTCGGGTGCCTTCTCACCAGGCCCTATTTTGTCATGTAGACTCATAGTATACACCATTACAATACTATTGAGGCGTAGAATAAAAACCTTAAAGACTACCTCAATAAGCCACCCAGGAGCATCGGTATCTGGGATGGAGTGTCAGCCACTAGTATTCCAGATTCCTCAAGCGTCCTCCTCTTAGATGAGTAGTCTCCAATACCCATAGATATAATTGCACCTGCATGCCCCATTCTCTTACCTGGAGGCGCTGTTCTACCAGCAATATAGGCTACCACGGGCTTCCTCACACTCAGCCCCCTATAGTACAATGCAAACCTCTCCTCAGCATCACCACCAATCTCTCCAACTAGTACAACAGCCTCAGTGCCCTGATCTCTTAGAAACATATCGTAGACGTCAATAAAGTCCAATCCCGTAACAGGGTCTCCGCCAAGCCCAACAACCGTTGACACCCCAAAACCCTGTTTACCCAGTTCACGCGCGATCTCATAGGTTAGAGTCCCACTCCTTGAAACCAAGCCTATTGAGCCCCTCTTGAATACGTGCCCAGGCATTATCCCCAGTTTACACTCCCCAACTGTTAGTAAGCCAGGCGTGTTCGGCCCCACAATCACCACTCCCTTCTTCCTCGCATAGTTAATGAACTTCAATTCATCGTGTAGTGGAATACCCTCAGTAATCACAACCACAGTCTTTAACCCAGAGTCTACGGCTTCATATACAGCGTCGGGTGCAAACCTAGCTGGTACGAAGACTATGGATGCATCAATAGAACCCTGCTCTCTAATGGCCTCCTCAATGGTATTATATACTGGAACCCCGTGTACATACATACCTCCCTTACCGGGTGAGGTTCCAGCAATAATCTTTGTTCCATAGTCAAGCATTAACTTAGTGTGGAAAGCCCCCTCTCTCCCCGTAATACCCTGTACAATAACCCTTGTCGATGAATCTACAAGAATCCCCACGACTACCCCCTCCTAGATGCCTCTACAGCTGCTTTAACAGCCTCATCCATCTCTACATAGGAGTCAATATTGTGCTCCCTGAGAATACGCCTCCCCTCCTCTTCATTTGTCCCGAGCATTCTAACAATAATGGGCTTTAACTCTTCCATTTCCCCCAGTGCATCAACAATACCCAATGCCACTTCATCACACCTCGTTATACCTCCAAATATGTTTACGAGTAGAACTCTACTCCTCGGGTGCTGTAGCATTAGCTTAACAGCTTCTTTAACTCTATCCCTCGTAGCGCCACCGCCAATATCCAGGAAGTTTGCTGGTCTCCCACCATAGTAGAGTATAAAATCCATGGTCGCCATAGTTAACCCCGCTCCATTACTAATAACCCCGATATCACCATCGAGCTCTACGTAGCTAAAACCCAACTCCCTAGCCCTCCTCTCGAAGTCCAAGTACTCTCTACCGTGTAGTTTCTGGAGTTCAGGGTGTCTCTGTAGGCTATTGTCGTCAACTATGATCTTGGCGTCAACCGCGACCACTTTCCCATCACATGTGAGTACTAGGGGATTGAACTCGACTAGTTCAGCATCGTATTCAACCATGATCCTATACATAGACTTCAGTAAAGAATCCAAGTCCCCGATTAGACTCCAAGGTAGGTTTAAAGCAGTGAGGGCAATCCTAGCCATGTAGCTTGTATAGCCAACCTCTGGGTCTATGTATATACGCTTGATTTTACCTGGATACTTCCTCGCCAAATCCTCGATTTCAACTCCACCCATCTCGGAGACCAAGAATACAGGCTTACGCGCAGCTCTATCAATAGTTAGCGATAAGTATAGTTCACGCGATATACAAATCTTCTCCTCCACTAAAACAGCACTAACTTTAACACCACGCATCTCACTAGATAGTAGCCTAGATGCAACCTCTGCGGCCTCCTCAGGTGAAGATGCAAACTTAACTCCTCCAGCTAACCCCCTACTACCAACTAAAACCTGGGCTTTAACAACAACTTCTCCACCAATCTCACTAGCCACTTGTCTAGCTTCGGTTGGAGTAAAAGCGACTCTCCCGCGTGGTACCGGTACACCATACTGTTTAGCAATGTTTTTAGCCTCGTACTCATAGAGCTTCAATTAAAACCACCAATTATATTGGAGAAATCAAAGTCAAAAATACGTAATCACTATGACTGATACAAGAGATAATGGAGTATAAACCACCAGGTTAGAGCATTGAATAATAGTGCGGGGGGTGGGATTTGAACCCACGCAGGCCTACGCCACCGGGTCCTCAACCCGACCCCTTTGGCCAGGCTCGGGCACCCCCGCATCCTTTTTTAATTGATTTCTAGCAGGGTTATAAACGTAGTCTAGTGGATTTGCAACTACTTCTCTAACTGCTTTAACGGCATACTCGTACAACTCCTTTGTTACTACCCCTCTCTGATAAAGTGATTCTAGCTCTTCTGCATCAATTATTTTCACCTCGTTTGGGGGAGTGATGGCGATATCTATGAGTAAGTCATGATACTTCACAATTGTTGTTGAAATCTCGGGTGGTGTATTGATGTTTATATATGTTCCAAGCCAGTTGCCTCCTCTATAGTAGTTGT
The DNA here is from genome assembly GCA_020833525.1 of Thermosphaera sp. GTDB lineage: Archaea > Thermoproteota > Thermoprotei_A > Sulfolobales > Desulfurococcaceae > UBA285. Next base: position 2,659 of record JAJHRV010000030.1, on the reverse strand, counting down.
GAACTACGTATGGAGAGCCGGTTTTCACAACCATGTAGTCTACGTCTCCGGCTTTCTTCTCAATGCCTAGTCCATCATAGACTCCTGGACTGCGCATATGCCTCTCGAGAATAATGAGTAGTTCACTAATATTGAACTCGGCTTTCAACACTCTACCGGGATGTAGTTTTAAGACTTCACCTGTTGGCTTAATGTGGTAGATATCTACTCTATCAGCACTTCTAATGGATTTATATATATAATTTAATACACCAAGCCCCGTGTTCTCCCCTCTACCGTTTAGAATAGGGGTTAAAACATCCTCAGCAAAGTTTACTAAGTCACTGTAACCCATAGACTTCAAGCTGTGGTGGTAGTCTATAGTGAAAGAAACACCTCTCCTAATCCCATCGAGCTTCGACTTCGCTAGACTCGTTAATCCAATAATCCCTAAAAACTCCCCATCCCTGATCTTCAACGGCTCCCTGAAACCCTCCACTCTACTCAATATGCTCTTATACTCCTCTATAAGTGAGTTGATTTCATTGGCTATTTCCTCGACGCTCGCGTATCTCGAGCTACTCCTAAAGTGTACTCCAACTCCAGAACCCATGAGCTTTGAAGCAGCTATCGCGGATAGCCTTGCTTTAACCTCAGGCTCACGTATATGCTCTGAAAACGATACTTTACTCTCTCCATGAATTAGAGCAACCCTCTTACCCACTATTCTAAAGTTCTTCGTTAAAACGAGGTTTTCACCGGGTTTTAATACAGGGTGTTTAACGCCAACAATTACCCTCGACCCTTCACCCTCTTTGCAGGGTATTAAAACACCCCTGGCTTCCCCGATATCAACGATGCATTGATCGCCATGCTTCTCCACCACTACCCCAAGGTAGACACTGTGCAGCTCGGGCTTTGCCTCCCACTTGTAGACATAGACTAGCTTAGAGACAATGGAGTCTACTACACTCTTAGCCTCCTTTGGAAACCCAACAATGAGTAATTCATCAGGGTTCTCAGTGTCTTTAACAGTGACGTCGCATGGACTTGTATCAAACTCTATGCCCAGCCTCTCGCGGATCTTCTCACTCGCTTCAACTAGTTTAAAGCCTTCATCACGGAGTATTTTTGAAACTGCAGTAGAGTATATTCCACGAACTCTAACGTATACCATACCTCCTAAACCCACGTAATTTAAAACCACTATTGATAACTAGTCTAGTCTTTAACAGTCTCAAGTAGTGCAATTACTTGCCATATCTTAGTCCTAGCGCTGAGAGGCATATTCGGGTCTTGGCTCACCTGGTCTAGTGCACTAATGGCATTAGCAGCTCTCACGCCTGGTGAATACTTCTCATCTCTCAAGTGGTTGAGGGCCTCTGTAGCCGCCCTCCTAATATTCCTCGGTACAGCGGTGTCGTTAATGATACTTATAAGCATGTATATAGCACTCTTGATCCTCGCTTCACTATCCATTACACGGCTCAATCCAACCACCCCTCGAATGTTAGTTGTAAGTGAAGTTTAATACGTACTAAAAATTGTTTAAGCTACCTAGATTAAATATGTTTTTATGGTTGAAATAACCCGCTTTTATAGGTGGGTGTAGAGGGGTTTATATGGTGGGGTAATTGGAGGGGGGCAGAGACCCTGTTAAAATAATGGCGGAGTTATTGAAGTCCGGCGCTGTAATGCTAGCTGAAACATGCCCTGTTGAAGGCTGTAATCTCCCCTTATTTAAACTGAGAAGTGGAGAGGTTGTATGCCCAGTTCATGGGAGAGTTCACATTGTTAAAACAGAGGAGGAGGCGAGGGAGATTTTCTCGAAGACATACCTAGTCCTAGTACTCGAGAAGCTCGAAGCACTTGCATTGAGGACTATTGAGTCGCTGTCTAGTACTCCCGATGCAGACCCCACTGACTTAATTAAGTGGCTTGAGGTTCTTGAGAGAGTGAGGAGGATTAGATCTATGGCTAGGGAGTAGGCTCTTTACTTCTTACAGCATTCAGAACAACTGCCTCTACGTCTCTATATACTTCTTCAACTGGTCTAGTGGCATTAATCGAGATCATCAAGCCTCTTTTAACGAGCTCTAAGTATACTTCTCTAACTCTCCTCGCGAAATCAATTACTTCGAACTCTGGAAACCTAGTAGTCTTGAACTGCCTCCTCCTAAGCCCCGTCTCGGGGTCTACATCTAGGTATATTGTAACATCCGGCTTCAAAGCATACTTGTTTACTAAAAGAACCCATTCTATTGGCGCGCCGCTAGCTGCTTGATAAGCTACACTACTATACATGTACCTATCTGAGACCACGATAAATCCATCTCTCAGTAGTGGAATAACTTTCCTCTTTAAGTGCAATAATCTATCAAGTGCGAAAGTCAGTGCATCTATATATGCATCTCTATATTCACTATACTTACCCCTAATAACCTCAACAATCTCGGAGTCTGTTGGTTCAAACGTATACTCTGCTTTGAATCCTAATCTATTGAGTCTATCCACGAGCATTTTGCTAATAGTAGTTTTACCTGAGCCATCAATACCCTCTAAAACTACAAATAACCCACTATACTCTATACTCGACACAGTATAATCCACCACACTCTTTCAATTCAATGACTAAACCAGGTTGAAGCCTAGAAATATCATCTCTACTCATAGTAAATAA
>JAJHRV010000029.1 GCA_020833525.1 Thermosphaera sp. | reverse complement strand
TCTTTGCGTATATCACCCAGCTCGAACTTAGTGATCTTCGGCGGTGGGACGCCTGGAATATACTCTTTCCTAGTGTAGGGCGGCCCACTAAACTTCGTATAACACCTTGCAGGCCTCAAAGGCATGCTAAACACCTTTATTGACTTAAACCCCATCAACCCTTTAAATAGCTTATACCTAAACAAATACAGTACTCCAATAAAACAAGGTTAAAAGACCCTTACTCAAACTAAGTAATTATTGGAGTAAGCGGGGGTGCCCGAGCCTGGCCAAAGGGGGCGGACTCAAGATCCAGTGGCCCAGGAGAGATCCGCTGGTGTAGACCTGCGTGGGTTCAAATCCCACCCCCCGCACTTAATTACATACTTAGATAAACAACCGAGAATACCTAGATTTCTCAACGTATCGCCCCCTTATTGGTATTAACTCACCACAACGAAAACACTTGTACTTCTCATTGCTTCTATCTAGTTTAAACTCCAAGACCCTATAGCCACTTCTATATATCAATACCCTTCCACATCTCGGACACTTCGTTGACTCAAGGCCTGGATCCCACACATTCCCAACATATACATACTTTAAACCCTGCTTCAATGCGTAATCGCGGATCTCCATGAGCTTCTCTATAGGTGTAGGCTGCTCCATCCACCTATGTGCTGGGTAATAGCGATTTACATGTAGTGGAACATCTGGCCCTAGGTAATCCAAGTGCTTTCCAATAATCCACTCATAGCACTCCTCAAAGTCATTCGTATTAGTTACAACTAGGTATACCATTTCAACGTGTGCACCACTATCAATAGCTAACTTAGCGTTTCTAAATACAACCTCGTGGTTTACACCCACCAGCGCCTTCTTCATTTGAGGACAACCCTTTATGTCAGCGGAGAATCCATCAACACCAGCATCGATAACTGCTCTGAGCGATTTCTCTGTGAAGTACATGTTCGTAACCATCATCGAGTACAATCCATTCTTTACAGCGATCTCGGTTACATCTATTACGTAGTCTAGGTCTGTAATAGGCTCATTAAAACTAGCCGATAAACCCTCATCCCCATAGATAATAGCCAACTCAACTAGTCTCTCGGGTGGAGTAATTTCTTCATCTCCACGGGGCTTTCTATAGCTCAAGTGATCGTTTTGACACCATGGACAGTAGAAATTACACCCATAGTTACTATAAGTCAAAGCCGTGGAGCCAGGCCAGTAGTGAAACAACGGCTTTATCTCAATAGGCCTACTCTCAATAGCACTCAACCTCCCATAACCCTTGTGATAAACCACTCCACCAACATTCACGTAGTTGCCGCAAATCCCCGAAACCCCACTCGGCAATCTACACGCTCTCTCGCAAACCAAGCACTTTGCAGAACCACCACCAAGAGGCTCATATAGTCGAGTAGGCTTCAATGAAGAAACACCCACTATCATATACACACATTGCTTTAACTCGACTGGTCAGTACTCAATGAATTCTTCACAAATCCGAGAGTACGGCCTTCTTCATCCCACTAGCATATTTAGTAAAAACCCGTAAAAAATCCTTTAGAGGAGGAGTAATTATAGTCTTGTGAATGTAAGAGGCCCACGAAGAGTTCCCAAATAAACACAACTCAATACTACGTATTCTCGACACCGCGGATATTCGATACTTGTTTAATGAAGCGTATAAATAACTTAGTCGATAACGTGGATGAAAACAGCCTCCACCGGTCTTCATAGATCTCCATAATAAATTTCCCCAGGTCTGGCGGGATCCCGACCCTTCTCAGAGTGGACTTAAGTTCATGTAGATTACACCTATGATGCATCCACAGCTTTAATTTAAGATCAATAAATAACGCCGTTTAGTACGCTCCCAGGATCACTAGCCACGAGAAAGCATAGATTATAGTGGCGAGCGTGTAGAAATCCTTCTTCACTATACTCACTTAGTCTCCACCGTGATACACTCCTTGAGTATATATCTCGGTCTCTTCGAAGACCCTTTATTAACGACTACGCCACTAGCCTCTAGTAATTTCAATTTCCTCGATATTACTGTGCGAGAAGCTTTCCTCCTCAATTGCTTAACACCTCTATAAACCTCGGAGATGCTTTGTTCACTGCAATTTGAGAGAACGTATATAATTGACTCGGTGACAGGGTCTACTCTACCAAGTCTATAGAGGACAATCCATGCTCTGAGAACACTTTGGAAAACCACGTGGTAGGGGGCCTTTGCAAGAGATAGAAAATTAAAAAGTAGGTCCTGGCTTTCACGGGTACTACTAATCCTTATTAGTCGTTCTAATCTATCAATCCTACGTGTTAGTCTATCCAGAGTTTCCAGGATCTTCTCAATACTTGTTGAAACATCACTCCCATTGCTTGAATAATTCATATGTAGCTACCGCAGTCGTCTCTACATTAGATTATTCCTTTTCTTCTTTTTCTCTCTTTTCCTCCTCTTTCTTCATGGATTCGGGGACGACGCGCACGCCTCCTCTAGCTCCAGGAATTAATATAAACCCCTGCAACATAGACAATAGCTTCTCCACGAGTTCTCCAATATTCAACCCTGAGAGAGCCTTCTTCGTATACTCTTTAACTATATCGTTTATCATTTGATCTGGTAGGCCGGCATTCTTCAAACTAGTGTATAGTGATGCTATGTCTTCACCGAGTTTTCTAGCATTAAATTGTTTATCCATGTAGCTAATTATAGAGTCCTTTACCAATTCCCCAATAGTCTTGAACATATTAGTAACTTCCCTCAAAGACTCCCTTATCACTGTCAACTCATACTCTGGCGAAACCCTCTTCTTCGTATCCTCAATAATGATCCTCAAATCCCCAATAGCCTCTTCAAGCTGCTTGAGTAGAACATCACGGTTTGAAACATCCTGTTTCTTCAACTCCTCAATTATCTCCCTTATTCTACTAATTGCCTCTTCGATCCTCCTTATTCTCTCCGATCTTTTACCGGTCTTATCCTCAGAACTCAAATCCACCACCACGTGTAAAATTATTTGAGCAGGAATAAACCTAAGAGAAATGAACAATAGTCAGATCCACTACGTAGGGTAGTCAAATATTCCTATACGACTCCCTAAAACCCCGAGACTTAGATACAACAATTACTTAACAAATCCACATCATTTCAACTTAAGGAGCTAAAAGCTTTTTAACTTTAATTAATGACATGGAAAATGCTGATTAGGTCTTATACGTGGTGGCTCCGTAGAATTGATTGTAAGTAGTCTGTTTACAGGTTTCAACACAGTATTGAAGATCCTGTGTTGTTTCTTAGCCACTAGGTATTTTAGTATCATTAATGTGATCAACACAATTGAAGCGAGGAGATATAGCTACGTCGGGGTGGTGTGATAATAAGTAAAAAACTTTCTAGGCTTGTGGTTTAGGCAATTGGATCTTTCTAGTTAAAGCCTCTACTTGGCTATATATTAGTATCCAAGCAGCGAGTCCTATAATTGCTATTAGTATAGAGAGACCTAAGATAACGTTTAGGATCCCGAGTAGTAGAGAGAGACCCAAGGGAACATTTATGGGTACGGATATAGCTACTCCCCATGCTCCGCCAACTTGGGCATAGTATGTGATGAGGAGACTTCCGGTAGTGATCAAGTATATTGAGCCATATATGGGGATGAATACTGCAGGCTTCCTTAATGCTGGTTCATTAAATACCTCACTAAGCTTTAGAACATGGTGTACTATCCCTATCCATGCAATATAGAATAATATTGCCCCTACAATGGCTATTAATATTGGCCATAATTGACCAAGGGCTATAGATCTCCTCATTTCAAATTCTTTTATTATATCAGGAGTGTTCACGGCGTTTAGTACCACGATTATTAGTAAAGCTATGATTATTAGTATAGAGCCCACAATATACCAAGTCTTCAATAGCCTCGAGGATTCGTGGAACTCTGTGGGCTTCCATGCAATAAACCAACTCAACGATGGAAATAGTGATGTAAACCCCGCGATCATGATGAATATCATTGTTATTATATACCATGCAGGTCCGATTGACAGCCCTCCTATGTATATATCGACATCTCTACTGGAAATGGAGGGAGGAGTGTAGATCCCATAGAATGGTAAACTAGAGAATAATGCCAGGATAGCTACCGTCATTAATACTGTTCCAATGGTCTGCATCAATGCAGCTTGTTTAAACTTAGTTAATCCATATAGTGCCATGTATTCTGGAGGAGGCTGTGTTTGTGGATACATTGTTGCCATACTTTCACCCATTTATTGACTTAAGAAAAAGATATGTTTATAAGCATTAAATGATCAACCGTGTTTACCATAACCACACTTCCTCTATGACCACATTTAGCACAATTCTAGAAGTATTGCCTACTCCCTTGGGATCAATATCTATATTCAACCCCTTCTAAGCTAAGAGTCCCTGCAGTAGACCAAGGTATACCAAGAGATTACTGTAATGCTTATTACAACTGAAAGCTCACTTTTCAAGGCGAGGATGAATTATGGAAGCTTATAAACTCTCTATTTAATTGTTCTCAGTGATGAGCAATGAATTCTTTGAGTAATTAGCGATGATAAATAATCTATGCATAACCCCGAGTCCCGCTTGGGGATAGGGGTAATGGACTGAGACCCAACTCGAGATTGAACCCTCGAGAAGAGGATATGTAATCCCAAACCACCCCGCACTAACAAGAACCCTCGCTATTTATGACGGGGAGGAGGTCGGCTTCATGTCGCTGGCTGAATAGGCTTTATCTCCACGTGACCAAACCCCGTTGCTCTACCCGTCCCCACTCCAAGAGTAATTGCATACGCCATGATATTACCCAGCCAATCCTCCACATTAATGCCTTGTTCTTCTAGGTGTTTTAAGTAATCAATATCTAGTCTATAGTTGACGTATCCTACTAGTGCGGGTATTGGTTTATCAGTATAGTAGATCCACTTCACTCTCGCAGTTTTAAACACAGTGTATGTTTCATTGAAGAGTCTATGCACCCTCAACAACTCCCTACGGTAAACACCCTTCTTAATACCTCCAGCTAGGTATAATTTAGTGTATATTGGAACAGCAAACACGTTCATTGGAGACGGTATAAAGGTCTTCTGCCTCCTCCTGGTCTTCAATGGATCTCTCAGTAACACTGGCGATGAGAAAACTACTTTAACCCCCTTACTGTCTATTACTCTCCGAGCTATATCCCCCGCTGGGATAAGGGGGTTGACGACTTCTATTGACTCGGTCTCAACACACACCCTTTGCTTAATGAACTCAAAGCACTCAACGTAGTTCAATAACTTCGATACTATATCTATTCCTTTGATATCAGACTCGTAGAGGCCAATGTAGAAGTAGTAGTCTCCATTAAGCTCTATAATAGTGGGAGGTTCAACGCACTTAATCAACCTTCTAGAACTCTTACAATTTGCGTAACTATATATACACTCTACTTTATCCCCTCTACTCTTATATAGTGGCGTAATGTGAATAAGCTTGGGTACAGGACCCTTACTCGGCTTAAACCAATCCTCTAGTTGTGGATGAGCCCTTATGAGTAGCGTCTTCACAAATCTACCAGTGTATAGGTATCCATAAAACCCCCTGACTCCAACTCCAACCCTGATTAATGCAAGACTACTCGTCAATATACACCAGCCATATAGTAGCAACGACCACTCCACTTTCTCAAATGCAAATAAACTATACCCAGTCTTTTTAAGTAGTTAATGAAGACTAGTGAATAATTCGGAGATACCAATGGAGCTCAATAATGTGAACCCCTGTGGTAGAAACCCGGATCACGTGGTCAAGCACGGGCAAAGGAATTAGTAGTAAGCTATACTCTGATACTCGACTAATGCTACTCTCCATAGTTATCCTTGATAAAACATCGCTAGGGGTTTGCAAATGGTGTTTTTATTCCATACTCTATGACGTATGTTATTGATGGACTGAAAAACCAAGATAATAAGTTATTTCAAGGAGAAGTAGTGCTTTCAATAACCACAGCACTAGTCTTCGTAGTAACGGAGATCGCTCAAATGATCTACTTTAAGAAGCTTACACGATGTATTGCCTCAATGAAGCGATACATAATTGATAGGATCAAGAGGGAGGGAGTGCATGAAGACCCTGAAGACTTTGTTGGAAAAATCTCAAGCGATCTAGACTTTGCTGTGTGGAATCTAAACGCAGTATTAACAACACTCCTCCCAAATCTATTCACAACTGAAACTGCACTATACACTATCTACAGTTTCGCCCCCTCTATTGGATTTATAGCAACTGCATCAGTAACACCATACGTTCTATACGCAGAAATACACTCTAGGAGGGTGGAGACGTATAGAGCGCAGGGGAGGAAAATGTATGCACAGCGCATAGTCTACATTAAGAACACTGTATATGGAGAGAGCGTTAATGGAGACCTAGATAAGACTCTCAAGACTTGGGAGTATTCAATTAACAAGATACTATGGATTGATAGACTCTACTTTGCCGTGGGCATGGCGACGTAGTCTTCATCCATGGGGTTAATAGCTTTATTAGCGGGTAGAGAGCTTACCATGGGTAAACTAGGTTTAGGTGTTTTATCAGTACTAAATCAAAGAAGTCCATTGACTGAATAGTCTCTATATTGAAAGCAACTGCTTTAACTCAACTAACTTATCAAATACACGCCTACTTCTACAGATTTCCTCAAGGTACTCCAAGTCCATTTTATTAGCCCAAGTAGCCATTAGCCAAATAGCCTTGTCACGATCCTCTGTAGACCCCCAGTTTTTCCATCCATCAAGATATATAGCTATAAGATCCTCGACGGGGTCTAAGTATATGTAGTACTCCTCCACAAGGATCTTCACAGGGGGCTTACCCCTATTGTAAACAGTTGAAACTATATCTATTGATTTCAATGAGAGAACATCATATATTGGGAGGAACCCTCGTCCAATTCTCTCGGAAAACCCTGCGAGAAATGATTCAATAATCCTCACATCTCCCTCTACTATTACGTCTACATCCATGGTTCTATATACTCTACCCGTGTAGATCTCTACTGCGAAGCCCCCCGTAATTATTATTCTACCCATACCCCGCTCCTCTAGGAATGTGTTTAACCACCCAGTGAATAAGAGGTATCTCTTAGACTCATCTGCAACACTTAAGAGACGGGGCAGTATCTTCTCCTCGAAAACCCTTAGTAACTCACTAGCTACTTCTTCAACTTTAAAATTCTCTCTTCTCTCCCCCATTTTACCACCTCGAGGTATGCCTGGGAGAGCTCTCGCGCCATTACTGCAAGCCTAGTGCTCTCCTCAATACTCCTCCTCGTAGTTCTAAACCTCCCCCTCCTTGTGTAAACTAACTTAAATATATCCCTTGAACTTAATTGCCGCATAGTTTATTCCCAAAGCTGTAGAAGCTTCCCCACTCATAATTACCCGGGAAAAGGGAATCTACGTAGAGGTATTTATGTATAGGGGTTTAACACTGTGGTTTATTTATCGAGGGGAATACGTAGGGGGTTGGTGGGGAAAATTCTGTCAATACGAGATCTCGCCTAGGTATTCTAACTGTGGTAGTTGATACATCAAAGTCTTGGAGTTGGCCACCAGGTATAGCGTATTGCCTATGTAGACTGCTCTCATAGGGGACTCTAAATTAATTAATTCCCTCAGTTTCAATACATTCCCATCAGCATTGAAATCCACGACAGCGAATCCTCTCCAACTCCAAGATATAGTAACTGGGATTACAATGTACTTGTACCTCTGGTCGATCAATATTGCGTGGTGGTCTCTGAGTACATCGGAGTCAACGTAGTCCTTTAATAGTAGTTTAGCCACTTCACTCATACTAGTTGGATTTGATATATCGAAGAGACTGATCTTCAACGCAGTATCCTCTCTCCCTACGCCGAGCAATTTACTCTCTGTGAGTGGGTGGAGGTATTCACTAAAGCCAGGTACCTTCAAGTATCCCAGTACTCTGGGTTGACGGGGATTCGATAAGTCTACTGCGAATAGTGGGTCTACTTGCCTAAATGTAACTAGGTATAGTGTGTTCTTTAGTAATCTAGCAGCGTAGATCCTCTCACCTGGAGCTAATCCAGTTAGATTCGCGACTATGTTTAATTCATCATTAATAATGTATACATTATTCACAGTACTAAGTGATTGAATACTCGTAAACCATGAAATAGGCCCACACCTAGACCCAGACCCTGTAGTATTAAGCTGTACCTGCCGCCTAGTCCACGCTCCCTCTCTATACTCCTCAATGGTAACCACGGGTATAGGCTCCACGTAACAGTACTTCGTATAGTAGACAGCTATGCTGTATCCACTAACAGTTGTAGCTACAACTATAAACCTCTCATCACCAGACCAATACTCCTCTATCGCGAATTGATCTAAGACATGCCCCGGTACTTTGAATACTCCCCGTTGAGAGGCCTCGGGTCCACTAATGTCTAGCACTAGGAATGTTGTTTCATCTGTGTAATTTAATGGTATGTACTCATCGTGGTATGTAGTTGTATTATAGTATTTGTCTAGTATGGAGGCTAGGTCTTCTCTAACCTCCCCTACTCTACCCTCCTCAATCATCTCCCTATACTCATTGAGCTTTAAACTCGATATAACTCCCTCGTTGTATAAGTGCTCCAGCATCCTCATTAATGCAACGTAGTTAATTAATGGATTGCTCCAAGCAATGTAAAGCCTGTCTGGAACCATGTAGATCCACTCAACGCCTCCACCTAGATAAGCCTTGGCAGTGTATGCTCCACTAATTAGATCAAGGGATAAGAGGATTACATATGAAGTGTAAGCTCCCGTCTCAGATATATTCTCCCTTGGTACCGCCATTCCATTAACTATGGGTATTAGTGGTGTTAAAACATCCCCACTACTTTGATACAACTGCCTATAGGCATCCATGTAGCCAACAACATACAAGTAATTACCAACAAGCCTCGAGCCGGCAAATTTGCCTGTGAAGTTAACAACATACTTGTAAACGGGGTTATATGGGTCTTCTAGATCATACACAATAACCTCGACTACCACAGGGTAGACTATGGATTGCGACACGTTATTGGAACCCGTGATGTTTGACAACTGCTCCTCTCTCAACGCAATCAAAGTATTGTTAACTATGTATAGTCCACGGACCCTACTTAAGTTTATATAGGATGCAACTCTATTATTAACAGCGTCGATAACCACTACATCTCTATCTCTAACTAAGGCTATCACCCGGCCATTAGTCTTAACAACATCCTGCTCATCCACACCTACCACTTGAATATTTGTCCCTGAGTAATCTATCCGCCCTGTATAATCATAGGGACCAGAGGTGAGGAGCACTGTAGAGAACGGCTGCACTAATACCGGGATCCCCCCTAAAGGAACCCAGTTATTCAGCCGCTGAGGAGGCTGCTCCATCCACGAATTTAGTAGGAGAGGCGCGTATGTAGTTAACACGGCTTGCTTCGCTATCTTGTCGAGTAGGTCTTTATATACCTCTAAGTGTGGAATTTCTGGAATTATAATTGAAACCGTGGGGCTGGCAAGAGTCCTGGGTAAAGGGGTTTTTCTGTAGGGTGTACTGGGGAGTATTGCGAATGGCATTAGTAGACCTATTGAAAACACTAATATGCCTATTACCAAAATTATCTTTTTATCCACTCCTCCTCACCCACATTAAGAGTCGTTGATGGTTTCTTAAAACACTAATACCCGGACGCTTTGTCCAAGAGGTTGGACAATGACTGGGTTAAAATCTAACAATTAATAACTATTAAATAGTAGTGTGGTTGTATTTGAGTAGTAAGAGACTCACTGATACCCAGGTTAAAATATACCTCTATATATTGACGCATAGTGGAGATGTTAGTGTTAGAGATATTGCTAGAGACCTAGATTTATCTCCGAGCACAGTGCACTATAATCTAAAACGCCTAGAGGAACTAGGGTATATTGAGAAAAGCATTAATGGCTATGTCGTTAAAAACCCCGTTAAACTAGGAGAATACATTATAGTTGGGAGACTAATTATACCGAGACTATTAATATATGGCTTATTCTTCACGGGAATTTTCGCGGGGACAGTAATTTACACGATATTAACAGAGTTCACAGCTGATAGATTGCTAACACTCCTAGTCTCGCTAATTGCTGCTATTTTGTTTTACCTAGAGGCAATTAAAACACGTAGGGAGAGACTAGTCTAAATAAATCTAGGGGTGGTAAATGTATAAACTCCTCGAGTATATATTTAAAACTAAGGGTGTTTCATTGTCTAGGATCTACAGCATTATTAAGAGAGAATTAATAGATAAGGAGATTCTAATCGAGAAAGAACTTGAATTAAAGCTAATAACTTCAGCACTTCTTGCTAAAGGACATGTTTTAATGGAGGGGATTCCCGGTGTTGCGAAAACTTATACTTCTAAAGCTATCGCTGGTCTTCTTGGTCTAGGATTTAAACGAGTGCAAATGACGCCAGATCTCCTGCCCTCCGATATCATAGGGTATTATGTCTACGACCAGAAGACCGGTTCCTTTGTATTGAAGAAAGGCCCTATTTTCACAAATATACTGCTAGTTGATGAGATCAATCGAGCCTCTCCGAGGACTCAATCAGCCCTGCTTGAAGCAATGCAGGAGAGACAAGTAACTATTGAGGGAGAAGTCTTCAAGCTTGAAGAACCATTCATGGTTATCGCGACGGGAAACCCCATTGAAATGGAGGGCGTTTTCCCACTACCAGAGGCTCAACTAGATAGATTCTTACTGAGAATAGAGACGAGTTACCCCTCAAGACCCGGACTCATAAGGATCACTAAAAAAGCCGATGAAATAGATGAAGCTATTAGAAATATAAAGCCCTTAATTACCCGTGAAGAAGTATTAGTAGAAGTTAAGATTGTATCCTCAATCTATGTAGATGAATCAATATATGAATACATAGCAAGCCTAGTCGAGGAAACTAGAAAACACCCAGCAATAAAACTAGGTGCATCCCCGAGAGCGGCAATCGCGCTGTTAAAAACAGCCAAGGCCTGGGCTTTCATTAATGGCAGGAACTATGTAATCCCTGACGACGTTAAAACAGTTGCTAGATACGTCCTACCACACAGATTAATCATTAAGCCTGAGCTAGAAATACAAGGGGTCTCCACCACGAGGATAATAGAGGAGTTAATAAGCAAGATCCCGGTGCCGAGGCCTTGACACGCTACTATCTACCTTTATTACTACTATTAATATTAATCTCCTCAAAAATAGCATTGTGCCAAGTAGATAGACACACTATGGGTTTCCCTGAAAAATATGATTACCCAGGCGGAGTAATTGTTATTTCAATAAATAATACACAAATAATCACTGTAGAGCCAACAATGCAACCGAGTAAAACTCCCTCAAACCTCAGTGATATCGAGAGGATCATTGAATCCGGGAAATCCCCATTAACTACCCTGGATAAGTATAGGTTAGGGGATTTAAGTAAGATTAGCGCTCTCGACGCCATACTGCGGATAAACAATGAAGAATTAAAAAACATTCTCCTTGAGATGTATAGAGCCAATAAATCAATAACTCCAGAGGAGTTAAAATCCATAATGAGTTACATTAAATCACTCAAAGCCCAGGGAGCACTGTCTCCAGTTGATGAAATATTAGTATTGAGGGCCCTCATAGATATGCTTGAAGAGAGCAATGAATACTACACCAACTATCTCCTAGCAGAAATGTATGCTGTTCTCAGGGAGTTGGAGGCTAGAGAATCACTCACAGACTTCACTCGGTACACACCTCCACTTACAAGCCAAGAGCAGGGAGGAGGCGAGAGTATTTCTCTCTATCCACAATTTCACTTCCCACAATCACAGTGGAGTTTACCGCGTCCCCTCGGAGCTTTCAATATCTCAATTGAACAAATAGTTACATACTTAGCTTTATTCGCTGGAGCCGCTGGATTTTTGTTTCTACTGCGCGTATTCGATGTTAAACCTAGTGTAATATTTAGTAGGGTTAAACACAGTGTTTATGCATTACTCTCCAAATGGTTCATGGCCAAGTCTACCCCTACTTATATAACAACTAGTGATCTATTACTTGACATGTACTGGAGGTCTGTTCACGTAGTTGAGAAATATACTCGAGTGAAGCTAGAGCCGAGTAATACTCATAGAGAGTACCTA
>JAJHRV010000028.1 GCA_020833525.1 Thermosphaera sp. | reverse complement strand
TGCCTAGTACTTTCTCCACTTCATGTATATTATTAGTGTATACTCTCCTCCAATCCACACCTGGGATCTTCATTACCTCTTCGAGATTACTCCCCTCAGCTATAATTACGTATTCATCTCCACGCCTCTGTATAATTGTCTTCTTTACGCCGTATAATCCCTTAACATGTGCTTGAAGTATTTTTGTCCTCAATTTCTCCACTTTAACGGGGTCTAAGTATTCCTCACTAAGCAATACTCTTAATTCATATGGGTTTTCACTAGATACCTCCACTTCTCCGACCTCGAGATTCTTCAATACCTCCACTACTTGCTCCACAGACACACCTTTATCCTGCAACATATCCGGATCTAGCATTATAGTTACTAATCCCTCAGTGTAGTCTATTGTGAACTCCCTAGTTACATTCTCTACTAGAGTAGACTCTATTTGTCTCGCGATAGCCTTTACTCTTTCTAAATCGTGTTTAACGTCTTCGGATAGATAGATCTCCATTATAGGAGTCTCCGGCTGTTTTCTAGCATCAACGATTTCTATTAAGCGGGGTAAGCCGAGGGTAACATTATACTCTCTAACACCAGCATAGTGGAATACCCTGAGAGTCATCTGGGTTGAGGGTTCTCCAATACTCTGTGCTGTAATGGTTCCTACAGCTTCACCAGGGTCTATGAGAGCCTGGTGATAGTTCTTCAGTGTGAACTCAATTATCTTAATAACATCCTCTCTCGTTATTCCCCGCTTCCTCGCAGCATTCTTTAACTTAGTTGAAAGCTCGTGTTTTAATTGTGGTGTAAACAACTCCCCGTACTTCTTGAGTAACGCATCTATCTCCTCATCACTTAAATAACCCTGCATTTTCTCACCCCAAGAATTTCTCAATAACTCTATCTACGTTTACTGCCTTTCCATGATCACTCTTCATTGGGTCAACACCATCCTCGCCATACAGCAGTTGCACTATCTCACCACTCGCAGTTCTAACAGTCCCGTCATAGAATACCCTGAGATCTTGGAGTGCGTTGATCAACCTTCTCTGCATGTAGCCTGATTGACTCGTTCTAACAGCTGTATCTATAAGTCCCTCTCTACCAGCAGCAGCGTGGAAGAATAATTCTAGTGGATCCAATCCATTCACGAATCCTGATTTAATAAAACCTCTCGCCTCAGCACCTATATCGCCAGGTTTAAAGTGCGGCAGCATCCTCCCTTGATAACCCCTAACTAATCTCTTTCCTCTAACAGTTTGTTGTCCAAGTAGACCAGACATTTGTGTTAAGTTAACTGGGTTTCCACGCGCCCCCGTCCTCGCCATTATTACCACCGGGTTGCTCAATTTAAAGTATTGTGTTATAACCTCAGCTACTTTATCGAGTAGTTTCTTTGAAAGAGTGTCAATGATCTCGTCTTCCAAGCTCTCCTCGAGAGTCTTACCAGGTCTGGGAGTTAACTTTCCCTCTCTGTAGAGCTGTATAAGCTCTTCAACTTCCTTTAACTCCTCACCGATTAATTTATCTATTGAAATGCGTGCATCCTTGCTTACAATTAAGTGATCGTAGCTCATCGTAAAGCCATGCATTTCGCAGGTGCGTACAAACATCTTGTAGACGCTGTCCATAAAGTATCTTCCAAAGTCTTCTCCATAGTCTTTAATAAGCCAGTGCACTAAGCTCTCAGGCTCCTCTCTTCCAATACTAGCCTTATCCAATACACCTTCTAAGAGAACACCCTTCTTTATAATTACTAGGCTGTCGTGTGGGCAGTCCTCATCAATGCATCTAAGTGCAGATGCGCTTCCAAGTTTGGAGTTTCTTTTGTAATTAAAGTCTCTTGGTAGGAATAACGATACTAATTGCTTACCCGTCCAGTACTCGTTGGGCTTCAATATAGCCGGTTCTGGAAGATCGCCTTTATAGCCTGTAGTAGCCAGCAGTGTTGCAGCCTTCTCCTTTGTTAGAATAGTTGGTTTAACAGTTAGTAAGTAGGCTCCGCTGATGTAGTCTTGTAATCCACCTATAATTGGCCCGCCATATCTTGGAGTCAATATGTGTTTTTCAACAAGCATTAGTAGTCTAGCCTCAGCCCTAGCCTCCTCACTCTGTGGTATGTGGAGGTTCATTTCATCTCCATCAAAGTCGGCGTTATATGGTGGACAGACAAGTGGATTCAGCCTAAGCGTCTTATAGGGTAACACCCTGACAACGTGGGCCATTACAGAGATCCTGTGTAGCGATGGCTGCCTATTGAATAACGCTATATCACCATCGAGTATATGTCTTTCAACTATGAAACCGGGTTCAAGGGATTCTGCAACTGCCTTTCTATCGACATATTTTAAACTAATCTTCCTTCCATCGGGTCGTGTAACATAGTTTGCCCCTGGCCATTTCTCCGGGCCATTTAATACCAGTTTACGTAGGAACTCTATATTCCACGGGGTTACACGCTCTGGGATAGTTAAGATCTTTGCTATATCCTCAGGGACCCCTACTTCGTTCACGCTAAGGCTTGGATCAGGGCTTATGACTGTTCTAGCTGAGAAGTCCACTCTTTTACCTCTTAGGTCTCCACGGAACCTTCCTTCCTTTCCCTTAAGCCTCTGTGCAATCCCCTTAAGGACTTTTCCACTCCTATGTCTTGCAACAGGTATTCCAGATACCTCGTTATCTATGTATGTAGCTACGTGGTATTGCAGTAACTCCCATTCCTCCTCAATTATCGCTCTCGGTGCACCACTCTCCACGTGTTCCTTCAACCTATTATTAACTCTAACAATGTCTACTAGTTTATGTGTTAAGTCATCTTCGCTGCGAATACCTGTTTCCAGCGTGATAGAGGGCCTGGCAGTTCTCGGCGGGACGGGTAGAACTGTTAAAACCATCCATTCCGGTCTTGCATCTCTTGGGTCTCCACCTAGTAAAGCAACATCTTCATCATTTATTTTCTCTAGCCTTTCACGTATCTCGCTTGGTGTTAGCTTTCTAAGCTCGGTCTCTGTCTGTATGTAGAAGGAGTATGGTTTTTCGAGTTTAATCTTTTTTGATGGAGTCCCACAGTGTGGACACGTGGCTGTAGAGGCGGATTTTCTCCTGATATACTCGTGAAGTCTCTTTTTAAGGTATATAAGGCCTAGTTCCTCTAGGTCTCTGAGGAGTTTCAGATACTCTTGTCTTTCCTCCTCGGGGATTTTTATTCTACCACATGATTCACAAGTGGTCTTTAAATACATTAAAATATGCTTTACAAAGCTCACGTGGACTACTGGTTTAGCTAGTTCAATGTGTCCAAAGTGACCTGGGCAACTATCCCTGGTGTTTCCGCAAATAGGGCATGTTTCACCGGGCTCTATAGCACCCATACGCTTATCCATCACTCCCCCATCTATTGGCAATCCATCGTTATCGTAGACATCCGTGGTCACTACTGTTGTAACGCTCATTTTCCTTATTTCATCAGGAGACATTATACCGAATTTTACCCTGGATATTCTAGTAGTAAGCACGTTGCTCAAAGTATCACCCTTTGAGTAAGTCTTCAACGATGAGCCTGGGCCTAATCCCCATACTCATTAACTCCTGAATTAATAACTTAAATGCATAACTGACATCAACGGGCTTTAGCGTTGCCTTGTCCTTGTGCACTGGGCAAACAAGCTTCCCTTTGTTTCTATCATAGTATCCTATAAACCCACACTCCTCGCAGACATAAATCCTCGCCAAGTCGCTTCTCTCCCTCATAGTCTCCCTCAGGAGTAGTGCTGAGCCGTGTCCAACGAGGCAGTCAACCTCCATTTCTCCCCACCTTAAACCACCTGCTCTCGAACGACCCTGTGTAGGCTGCCTTGTCAATATCTGTACGGGCCCCCTAGCCCTCGCGTGTATTTTATCACTAACCATGTGGTGTAGTTTCTGGTAGTATACTATGCCAATAAACACCATTCCTTCAAGTATCTCACCTGTTCTGCCATCATACATTACTTCTTCATTAGATGGTGGATACCCATACTTCTTTAACACGAGCTTAAGGCTCTCAATTTTCTCCTTGTAGAATGGTGTTCCATCAACAACTTCCCCTCTAAGTGCAGCCGCCTTCCCAGCGATGGACTCAAGTAATTGCCCAACAGTCATTCTACTTGGGAATGCGTGTGGATTTATAATTAAGTCGGGTGTGACCCCTTCCTCGGTGAAAGGCATGTCGTACTGTGGGATCAATAGTCCGACAACACCTTTTTGCCCGTGTCTCGATGCAAACTTATCGCCTAGCTCTGGTATTCTAAGGTCTCTCACTTTCACTTTTATTAACTTATTCCCTTCATCGTCCATACTCAATATAACTACGTCTACTACTCCTTTCTCGCCGTGTCTAACAGCGACACTAGTATCTTGGCGTGTAATGCCTCCAACTGCGTATTCCTGTGCACTAATAAAACGTGGTGGACTAACTTTTCCTACTAGGACGTCTCCTCCTGATACAGGGGTTTCTGGTGCTATGATTCCATCATCTTCCAGTAGCTCATATGCTCTTTGCCCACGGTAACCCCTAGCGCTTGGAGGTGGTTTAGTGATTTCATCTTGTATTCCACCTGGATACTTGTACTCAACAGTAGAGTAAAGCCTGAAGAAAGTTGACCGCGCCAACCCCCTCTCAACACTACTCTTGTTCAGGATAACTGCGTCCTCTATGTTGTAGCCAGTCAATGTTAGTACCGCCACGACAAAGTTTTGTCCCGACGGTCTTTCATTATACCCAATTACATTGATAGCTCGTGTTGTTACTAGTGGTTTCTGCGGGTAGTGTAGTAGGTGTCCACGTGTATCTACGCGGCGTTGGAAGTTAGCAGAGTTTAAACCCAGTGCTTGCTTTGCCATGGCTGCCTGATACATGTTTCTAGGGCTTTGGTTGTGCTCGGGGTATGGTATGAGAGAGGCTGTTATGCCAAAGATCCCTGGTAGCCATAGCTCTAAGTGCGTGTGCTCGGGGGTCAATTGATCCGGGGTTAATGCGATCAAAGCATTTTCCTCCTCGTCTGGGTCGAGGTACTCGATTACGCCCATTCTCACAAGGTCTTCAAATGACAACTCTCCTGATTTCAACTTCTCGACATGTTCTCTTGTTAGCTTTGGCTTGCCGTTTTCAACTACTATTAGGGGTCTACGGATTCTACCTGGATCAGTGCTCACTATTACCTCATCAAAGAACTCTGTATGTACGTGTGTAACATTTAACTCAGATGCTTTAAATGGTAGCTTACTCTGCCTCCTCAGGTTTCTCAGGGTTTCTACGAGTTGTCTACCGTTTGGATGGTAGCCTATGAGCTTACCATTGAGGAATACCCTACTCCAACCAGCATACTCTTCACCGGTTAACTCCCCCTTCTCGAGCTTCTCAACTACGTCGTCTAAGTAGCCTTTAATTACTCTCCCCTTGATCTTCCTCGTAGCCACGGGTATTGTGCCGAGTTCATATAGTAGCTCCTCTACTGGTTTATCATCTATGCCAACACTGACATTTACCAATAGCGCGAGGTTCTTGACTAAGCCGATATTTGCTCCTTCAGGTGTTTCAAATGGGCAAATCCTACCCCACTGTGTTCCATGTAGTTCCCTAGCCTCGAAGTGTGGTTGTCCACGGGCAAGTGGAGATACAACTCTCCTCAAGTGGCTGAGTGTACTAACCATGTTTGTTCTATCGAGTAATTGACTTACACCAGTTCTACCTCCAGGCCAGTTTCCAGTAGCCATAGCGTGTAGTATTCTATCAGTGATAATACTGTGTTTGAATGCAGCCTTCAACTCGATTTTACGGGACTTAGAGAGTTGCTTCTCTAGCTCTGCTCTAACCTCTCTTGTAAATGAAACAAGAGCTGTTCTCACGAGGGTTGCTAGTAAGTCTCCAGCGAGTCTAAGTCTTTTATTCCTGTAGTGGTCCTTGTCATCTGGTTGCCTACGTCCAAGCATGAGCTCAATTATTCTCGCGATCATCTGACCAATGAAGACTGCTTTGAGTACTCGGGTTTCACGACTCGAGTCTGTTCCAATATGAGGTAATAGTCTCTCATCTAGTATTCTACGCGCTCTCTCCACTCTCTCCACTCTTGGTCTTCCAATAGCAAACCTTGAGCCAATGTAGTCTAGTGCTTCTTCAACTAGTTTCTTCCTATACTCCTCTATATATTGCCTTAACTCTTCATCACTTAGTCCCTGAGGGACTTCTAGTCTCGGGAGCACCTGCTCTGCTTGTAGAATGGATGGCAAAACAAATGTATGGTATGCAGGGTCAGGGCTTACAGCATATAGTACTTCACGCGTATCTAACCCAAGGGCGATCATGAGTATTACTGCGGGTATTCTGTGACCCTGGAAATTAGCGTAGAATATACCATCTTTTCTCCTATCTATTATCAATTGTGATCTACGTCCTCTAGCAGCACTCACTACTTTAGCTGTGTGGGTAATACCACTACCTTCCTGCCCATAATCTACGAGGATTGTGTTGCTCGCTAAGTCCTCCTGGGCAACAAGTACTTTCTCACTTCCATTTATAATGAAGTAACCACCGGGGTCCTTGGGGTCCTCTCCTCTCTCAATGATTTCCTCTGGTGTCAGCTTACTTAGTGGATCTATTTCCGATTTCAACATAACTGGTAGTTCCATAAGCCTTAAGACTGCCTCCTTATATACGCCATCCCCCTCCAATCTAACTGTAACGTCCACGGGAGCCATGTATGTTAGATTTCTAATTCTGCATTCAAGGGGTGTTTTGTACTGTGGAGTACCATCCACTTCAATCCATTGTGGTTGCCCAATACGGGGTTTTTCAATGTATAGTGATATATTCTCTGTTACTGGAACTACGTTGAATTCCCCGATGATTGATGGTAGTATTTCTCTGACGAACCTATTGTAGCTATCTAAATGCTGCCTAACTAAGCCTTTTTCCTCTAGGTATTTTTTAGCGACGACCCATAGATCCTCGTGTGTAAGCTCAGATGTCAAGACTTCTTAGTCACCTCTACGACTACATATCTATACGCAATGAACTCTCCAGCCGTTGGGCTTTTCCTAATAATCCTAATAATGTCTCCAGGTTTTGCACCAATAGCCTTTACAACGGGGTCGTCTGCAGATATCCATGGTAGTTGCCACGGCTCTATGCCTAGTTTTCTAAGTAGCTCCAACGCCTCTTGAGGTGGAACTACTTCATGCCTCGGAACCAACTCGTGTTCAAGGATGTTTATTTCCTCCTCCATAAACACCCTCTACCTAAGCAATATGCATATCTCAATATCTCCAAGCGTATAGGGGCTTAAATACTGTTTCAAGTGCTTGCCATCGATTAAACAATTAGTGGTAGAAGTTGGATAAAACCAAGTCTCTAGGAGAGGTAAGTTGTGGACCGGCCGGGATTTGAACCCGGGACCTCCCGGACTCTGGCTCTTGGTTGCCAACCGGGCGCTCTTCCAGGCTGAGCTACCGGCCCACTCTCACTCGTTTTTGATTTACTTTACGGGCTTAAAAGTGTTTCACAATCTATTCATTGAGTGGAGGATTGGAAAAGAACCAGTATTATAGCTCAACTCGTGTTTACTAATGGGTGTTAGTTTTGAATGAATCCAAGAGTTTCGACGTTATAGAGGAGATTATTAAAAAGCGCGGTGTAACATCTAGGATTTTCGCTAATAGAGAGATCCTGCACCCTGATTACGTACCAGATGTTCTACCCCATAGGGAGGGTGAAATTAAGAAACTAGCTGAAATACTCGTTGTATCGGCGAAGGGTGAGAAACCAAGTAATGTTCTACTATATGGTTTAACGGGGACAGGTAAAACTGTGGTAAGTAAGTATGTTGTTAAGAAACTCGTGGAAAAGGCGTCTTCTATTGGCTCTAATTTAGGCTATGCATATGTAAACACTAGGAAGCTTGATACGCCCTACAAGGTGCTAGCGTCTATAGCGTCTAGTCTAGGTCTTAGAATACCATACACAGGCCTCGCTATTAGTGAAGTATATAGGAAGTATATTAATGCCCTTGAAAACTGGAGTGGATTACACATTGTAATACTAGACGAGCTAGACTACTTTGTTAAGAGAAACGGGGACGACCTGTTATACAAACTCCTCAGAATAAACGAGGACTTATCGAAATCTAGAGTATCAATAATTGGTATAACGAACAACCTATACTTCGTGGAAAACCTAGATCCCAGAGTGAGGTCTAGTCTAGGGGAAGAGGAGATATTCTTTCCACCATATAATGCAGAGCAACTATACACTATATTAAAGCAGAGAGCCGAGAAGGCATTCCACCCCGGAGTTATAGACGACTCTGTGATATCGTATTGTGCCGCCTTAGCGGCAAGGGAGAATGGAGATGCGAGGAGAGCTCTTGATTTACTGAGAGTAGCTGGTGAAATAGCTGAGAGAGAAAATGCACTAGTCATTAGCATAGAGCACGTGAAAAAAGCACTTGCAGAGGTTGAGGAGGGGAGGGTGAATCAGGTTATTGCAACTCTTCCACTTCAGCAAAAACTTGTCTTAAAGGTTGCTGTTAATCTAGCGACTAGGAAGGGGTTTACTACTACAGGAGAAGTTTACAGCGTGTACTTAGAAGAAGCTAGGAGAAGGGGTCTTGAACCACTCTCACAGAGGAGTGTGAGCCAAGTACTATCACAACTAGACATGATGGGTATTCTAATTGCGGAGGTTAGGAGCATGGGTAGACATGGTCTTACAAAAGTAATAAAGGTTAAGGAGGAAGTTGCTAAATTGGTTGAGAAGGCTCTTGCAGACACTTAGTGTTAAAGCAATTGAAGCATATGACGATGGGTTTTTCCCCGCTTCATATAAGGGGGGTAGAGGGGAGACGTTAATAGCGGGGGTTGAACTAGACGGCGATCTCCAGGTAAATAGAATTGGTCTCAGGAGTGTTAGAGTTGATTTGAATACTTCCATGGAGGCGATCATTGATATCTCCAAGTTGTTTAATGGAGAAGTAGTATTGCTAGATGGAGTAACTTATGCAGGCTTCGATGTAATTGACCCAGCTGAAGTAGCCTCTAAGACTGGAAAAGGCGTAATAGTAGTGCTCTTATACCCACTAAATCTCCAAAAAATAAAGGCAGCGTTGGTAAAGCACTTCGAGGATTGGAGTGAGAGATATAGTGTAATAGAAAGAGTCTACACTAACTCCATATACTTCAACACGCCGTGGAGGCCAATAAGAGTGTACATAGAAATGCTTGATCGAGAGAGGGCATTCACCATTCTACGAGAGACATGTATATATAGTCCAACACCCGAGCCATTGAGAATAGCACATAAGATAGCGTCTACGTTTACACACTTACTACATCTCTGAGAACAGCCTTTTTATCAAAATTAATTATAGGTAATTAGCGGGGATTCGATGGGTATAGTTGAAGGAAGAGAAGAGGTTTTAAGCGCTCTCGCTAAGTACACAGATCGATACAACCTAGACAAATTGACACGTATTAAGAGCATTAATTTACTCAAGTGGATAGTATATATTGTTGAATTAACAAAACCTTCAAGAATATTCATCATTACAGACTCGGAGCAAGACATTGAATACATAAGGAGTAAAGCTATTGAGAATAAAGAGGAGATCCCCTCTCGATTTAACCCTAGACACACAGTTCACTTTGATGGACCACGTGACCTTGCACGTGATAGGGAGAACACGAGAATCCTTGTCTCAGCTGGCGTTGAAATCCCTATGATTAATACAAAGGAGAGGAATGAGGCTTTAAGAGAGGTCTTAGAGTTCTTTAATGGTATAATGAAGGACAAAGAACTATATATTGGATTTTATTGTTATGGACCAAAGAATTCGCCTTTCTCGCTATATGGCGTCCAGGTCACCGACTCAGCCTATGTTGCCCATAGTAGTAATATACTGTATAGAATATGCTATGATGTATTTACATCTAGAGACGACATAGAATACATGAGGTTTCTACATAGTACGGGACCCCGTGATGAAAACGGATGGTCGCGAGATATTGCAAGGAGGAGGATATACATCGATCTGGAGGACAGAGTAGTATATAGTGTGAACACTCAGTATGCGGGGAACACTGTTGGATTAAAGAAGCTCTCTCTAAGGCTATGCATAGATAAGGGTGATAAGGAGTCCTGGCTCTGCGAACACATGTTTATAGTTGGTGTAAAGGGGCCTGCTGATAGAATAACGTACTTCACTGGTGCTTTCCCAGCTGGATGCGGTAAGACCTCGACTGCATTAATAGCAGACACAGTAGTAGGAGACGACCTAGCTATAATTAGGGATCTTGATGGTAGAGCCCACGCGGTAAACCCTGAAATCGGGATGTTTGGAATAATTGATGGGGTAAACCCCGTGGATGACCCGGAGATATACGATATCCTAACCCGTAGAGACACAGAGGTTATATTTGCGAATGTTTTGTTGACTGAAGATGGAGAGGTGTGGTGGAATGGTAAACCGACTCCACCTAAACCCGGTCTAAACTATGCTGGTAAATGGTGGCCGGGTAAGAAAGACGAGAAAGGCATTGAAATACCACCATCACACCCCAATGCTAGGTTTACAACGAGTATATTCTACCTCGAGAAGGTAGACCCTAGAATTAATGATCCGTATGGAGTAACAATTAAGGGCATGATATTTGGTGGTAGAGATCCAAATACATGGGTTCCCGTCGAGGAGTCTCTTGATTGGGAACATGGTGTTGTAACTAAGGGTGCATCATTAGAGTCGGAGAAAACAGCAGCTACTCTTGGGGCAGTGGGTGTTATGGAGTTCAATCCATTTGCTATACTCGACTTCCTACCGATATCTCCAGGTAGATTCGTTGACCTACACTTTAGATTCGGAGAGAAACTCGATGTAAAACCCAGGATATTTAGTGTAAACTACTTCTTACGCGACGAGAGAGGGAGGTACTTAACTGAGAAAGTAGATAAGAGAGTGTGGCTGAAGTGGATGGAACTAAGGGTAAACAACGATGTTGACGCTATTGCAACGCCAACAGGCTTTATCCCTATATATAGTGATCTAGCTGAATTATTCAAGAAAGAGCTTGGTAAAGAATTCCACGAGAATCTATACGAGAGGCTTTTCACTATTAGAATAGAAAACCTCCTTGCAAAATACGAGAGAATATGGAAAATCTACTCTAAAATCCCAGATACACCTAAGAGATTCTTCGAAATACTCATCGAGCAGAAACGTAGATTGGAAGATGCAAAGAATAAGTATGGACCTGAGATAAGTCCATTTAAACTTGATAGGAAGTAGCCGGGCGGGGATTCGAACCCCGGTCTCGGGGTTTCCTCCATGCTAGGCCAAAGCCCCGCATCCTTGGCCGCTAGACGACCCGGCTTTCTCCACTTATTTCCTCTATTTTTCTCATGCTTAATAAGTTTTTCAACGGATTTGAGAAAATTCAGGATTTAAAAGCTCTTTCCACGTGGAGGTTTTTAAATCTTGCGTTAAGTTTATAAGGGGCTTAAACAAGTCTAAATAGGATATTGGGGTGTATTCTCATGATTCTTGAGGATAATATAACTAATTCTCAGAACGCTTCTTCAACCTTGGATTCAAGTACGAGTGGGGGTGGGGAGAAGAAGTCCGAGTGTTCACAAGACAAGATTGTTTATGATCCTTCAAAGGCGGAGTTTGTCTGCTTAGAAACTGGTGAAGTTATTGAAGATAGAGTTATAGATGACAGAGCTGAGTGGCGTGCATTTACTCCAGAGGAGAGGGAGAGGAGGGCTAGAACTGGTGGTCCAATAACACCAACGGTTCACGATATGGGGTTTACAACCGCTATAGATTACTCTGATAGAGATGCCTCTGGACACGCATTAGTCAGTAAGAAGTATCAGTTATATAAGCTCAGGAAATGGCAAGCTAGAACAAGGATTTTAACTAGTGTAGAGAGGAATTTAGCACAGGCGATGAACGAGCTTGATAGGCTAGCAGATCTACTCAATCTCCCATCATACATACGCGAGGAGGCCGCCAAGATATATAGAGAGGCCGTTGAAAAGGGATTGGTTAGAGGTAGGAGTATTGAAAGCGTAATAGCGGCAGCCGTCTACCTTGCTTGTAGGCTGAGAAAGCTCCCAAGGACGCTCGATGAGATCGAGGAGTACTCGAGAGTTAATAGGAAGGAGATTGCAAGATGTTACCGGCTACTCCTTAGAGAGCTAAGTATAAAGGTCACGACAACGGATCCTGGAGACTTCGTTCCAAGGATTGCACACGCACTCGGGCTTTCCGGGGCTGTTGTGAGAACGGCTGTAGAGATCCTTAATAA
>JAJHRV010000102.1 GCA_020833525.1 Thermosphaera sp. | reverse complement strand
TTGCTTCTCGGTAGCAGTCAATAGCCACCTTGGATGGTGGACCATACTTCTCCTTGAGGGTATTGTAGAGCAGTCTGTGTGCCTTACCGAGCGTCAAAGCCTTGTTCTCAACCACTACTTTAATAGCTTAGTTAAGTGCCTCTCTATACCTATACATGAGGCTCAATAACTCCCTGAATGCCTTGGGCTCGGCTCTAACCCCTACCTTCACAGTCAGGGTTAGAGAGCCCTCATCGCCCGAGGACATAATCTACTAGACCCCGCACTCAGCTATGCTGTCGTTTCTCAAACCCTTTATATACGATCCCCGCCTTAAAAGGCGAGGCTTTCACTTGTGAACAAGTGTTTATCGAGGTATTAGTTTAGAGCGAGTTGGGTATTTGGTGCTGGAAGCCCCCTGGTCGTGGAATTGGTTATTTTCTCAGCTAGGTCTTGTAGTCTCTTGTAACTAGTGTTGCTTATATTGAAGACTCTTGTAACGTCTTCTCTACTTGGATACCTCCCTGTTTTCAACTTGAATGCAACCATGTATGCCAGCGCATACCTACTTCTCTCACTCCTAGCGAGGAATGCGGGGTTTACATTGTTTATGTAGTCTAACCCCTGCTTCACGATCTCCCAGTACCCCTGCTCCTCGACGTTCTTCAATGCCTTTATCGAGGCCTTAGACTTCAATGTATAGATAAATCTACCGTTTTCAAAAGCCTTCTCGTAGTCTACTTCAAGCCATGGCTTATTCTTCACGAGCTTCACGATCCTCCTATAGACTCTCAAGAGGTATTTATACCTACTAGAGGAACCCCGTCTATAATCATGCATAAGCACACGTCTCTCCCCTCCACTATCTCCTCCACTAGTTAAGCCATAGCTACAAGCCTCTAGAGTAGTTATTTTATCAAATACTAAGCCACAGAGACTACACACCACCTCCCCCCTCTCATAATCCCAGACTAGTAAACCACCACACACTGGACACTTCAACCCAGACCCCGGTAGAATCCTCCAACACAGTGTTTATTATAGAAGTAGTTTTCTCAACCAGAGCCTGAGGGGTTGGCGAAACTAATCTCTCCCACATACTAGAGGAGAATGAGTTTTAGTTGTAACCCCCTAAAACTATTTTACCCGGTATAATATTCTATTCATTGTCAAGGAGTCTATAGTGGTGGTTTATCTTGGGAATAGTTTTGCCTGGGACTGCTGTGGGTATAAAGACGCATAGTGGTGTTGTACTAGCAACTGATAAACGCGTTACATATGAGGGCTTTGTGCTGAGTAGACAGGCTAGGAAAATACACATGGTTACTAAGCACTGTGGAGTAGCATTCGCTGGTTTAATGGGTGATGTGGGTTATTTAACCAAGCTACTAGACTACGAAGCCAAAGCGTATGAGTTAGAGTTTGGCAGGGAGATAAAAGCTAGGAGCTTGGCGAAAGTGCTCTCCGTGATACTCTATAGTTATAAACTAATCCCAATGCTCACAGAGGTCGTTGTAGGAGGGTATGATGAGAAACCAGTACTCTACATCCTAGACCCCGTTGGAAGCTTAATCGAGGAGAAATACGCTGCAGTGGGCTCTGGACACCAGTTAGCACTAGGCTACATTGAACCGAGGTATAGAGAGGACCTGTCCCTCGAGGAAGCAGAGAAAATGGCTATTGACGCAATTAAAACAGTGATCGAGAGAGACGTGCTCTCAGGAGACGGAGTAGATGTACTAGTAATTACTAGTGAGGGCTACACGTCGAAGGAGTACCTTTTCAAGACTACACAGGAGTAGTACTGTAGACGCTGTTAATAAGCTATATTTTTCCACACAATAGAACTCACAGTTATAACTTTACCCCAACATCACTACTACTGGTGTCTAAGCGTGGAACCACCATACCCAATCAAAGTGAAGGCTATTTGGTTCGACAATGAGAGGGGAGAATTATGCTGGATTAATACACTGAAGCTACCACAAGTGGAGGAAACTGTTTGCTCCAGTAGCCCGGAGAGAGTGGCTAAGGCAATAGTAGACATGGAGATTAGAGGCGCACCCGCGATCGGCGTTGCAGCCGCACTAGCCATTGGCTCTTACGCGTTGAAGTCCTCGAATCTTGGCATTGACGACTTTACACAGGGAGTTAGGAGAGCGATAAGTATTCTCTCGAAGACTAGGCCTACTGCATATAATTTATTCTATGCACTCGGGAGGATGGAGAATACACTGGAGAACGCGTTGAAAAAGACGAGTGACCCGGTTAAAGTAGCCGAGATACTGGTCAAGGAAGCGCTCAGCATATACTGGGAGGATGTGTGGGCAAACCTGAGGATCGGGGAGTATGGAGCTGAATTAGTCCCAGATAACGCTACTATACTAACCCATTGTAATGCAGGTGCATTGGCGACATCTGCCTATGGAACAGCACTAGCCATTGTTAGAGTTGCATGGTATAAGGGTAAAAAGGTAAGGGTCATAGCAACTGAAACAAGACCAATGTTACAGGGTGCTAGGCTAACAGTCTATGAGTTAATGAAAGAGGGTATACCCGTAACCCTGATAACAGACAACTCTGTAGGCATGGTTCTACGCAAGGGCCTCGTAGACTTAGTGGTTGTGGGGGCAGACAGGATCACTAGAGATGGATACGTTGTAAACAAAATTGGAACATACATGAATGCCCTTGCAGCTAGAAGACACAATAAGCCATTCTACGTGGCGGCGCCAACAAGTACAATAGACATGTCTAGGACAATAGATCAAGTGGTGATCGAGGAGAGAGATCCCAGCGAGGTTAAGTACATATATGGAAACCCCATAGCCCCTAGAGAAGTAAATGCATTAAACTACGCATTCGACGTAACAGACCCTGATTTAGTGACAGCTATTATAACCGAGCGGGGTGTAGTCTACCCACCCTACGGGGAAAACCTCGAGAAGTTGTTTAAGCCCCTATAACTCCACGTTTGGACTACGACTAAACTATTTCTAATCCACCTTTTTCAACAACCATCTCCCTGAATCTGAGTGCGTTATTGAGCATTCTCACATTGTTGAACATTACATAGGCTTCAACATAGTCCTCCTCAACTAGCATATTGTAGAGTTTCTTGAGGTCTTCATCTGTGTAGTTGTAGCTGTAGTTAACCTCTCCTGGTCCAATACCGTGTAGTCTAGTGTAGAGTAGCTTTATACTTCCCTTAAATGGATTCCTAGCTCTAAATAAGTCTACTACCTGGACTACATCGTGTTTTTCTAAAACCCTATATAACTCCCTCCTACTTAGTAGTGGACCCCTAATCTCCCAGCCAATAACCTCATTTTTCACAAGGCTCTTAGCGTTTTCAAAGAAGGAGTCAACGTTTTTAATCGTCTCGTCATTATCCGGCATACTTGACGGAGTCTGTAGAATAACTATTCTAGCGCCTAGCACACGTGAAACCGCGAGTGTTTTCTCGAATGCAGAGATATTCTCCCTACTTGGCTTTAAATACCCATAGTTCTCGGGGCTCCCACTAGGCTTCCTCTTCATTTTCTTCCATGTGGGTGAAGTATGTGGATGAGTAATAACTTGCCACGCTTTAACAGTGAATTCAAAGTCTCCCGGCGCCTCCCTCCTCACAGCCTCAGCCCACTCAATACTTGGGAGCTCGTAGAATGTATTCTGCAATTCAACTACTTTGAATAAACTATAGTACTTCCCCCTAGCAACTGGGAAACCACAGCACCCGACAACTACTTTCTTCAAGAACACTCCCTGTGCTACATGAGCTTAACTGCCTCGACTTGTTTAACGGGTTCTAGTTTCTGTAGGTCCTGCTCTATACTGGAGATATCTATGTAGCTACTCCTATTGATATCTACTATCATTTCACACTCTCCAAGCTCCTCTCTCTTCAATACAATACACTTTGTTGATACAATATCTACGTTT
>JAJHRV010000101.1 GCA_020833525.1 Thermosphaera sp. | reverse complement strand
GTTACTCAATAATTCTTGTTCTCTACTAGCTATTGATTGAATACAAGTCGGAGAAGGGGATTCTCCTTTCGCTACTTGCTCTTCAGGCTCTTTTTCCCCTGCTTCCTCCCCCAAGATAGTGGTACTCCGTTTCTCGAGGAAATCCAAAAACCTCTCTCCACGCGGGGTAATAACGTAACCATCCCCAGCTTTCTCAATATAGCCCTCCGACTTCAACTTGTAGATTATACTTCTTAATGTACTTTGACTAACTTCGAGTAGTCTAGATAGCTCTTTTAGAGACAAGCCCGGATTATTCTTTACCTCCTCCAAGATCTTTTGTCGAAGAGTCTTCTTCAAAATCTACCTCCATGTATAATTTTAAATTTATAAGGGCTTTATTCTTTCAAATAATAACTGAGTTATAGGTGCTCTATATGAGTGCTTTGCTCGACCAAGACACCGTTGAGGAGTTAAAGAAGATCTTTGGGGGATTCACAAAGACTATGAGAGATATTTTAATAGTGGACTCCATTGAAAAACCAGGGGAGACAGGCCGTTGTCAAACATGCCCAGAAGCTAAACTACTCGCAGAGGAGTTGTCAAAAATAAGTAGTGGAAAAGTCGAATTTGAGGTTCTTGACGCTGAGAGAGGAAGGTTTTTAAAGCCAAGGTATTTGCCTGCATTCATATATGATACAAAGGCGCGGAACATTAGGTATTATGGACTCCCAAGCGGCCAGGAGTTCGCTCCATTTATCTTCATACATGAATACATTTCAAACGGGGTTAAACTCTCAAAAAACGTTATTGAAGAAGTCGAGTCTATTGATACACCACTTCACGTCAAGGTTTTCGTAACTCCGGAATGCCCCTACTGCCCTATTGTAGTCGATTTCTTCAATCAAGTTGGTTTAGTTAATTCAGATATCATTGTAGAGATTATAGAGGCCTTTGAGAACCCCCTTGAAGCCGATAAATACATGGTGCAATACGTCCCATTCGTAGCAATCAATAGAGTGGATGACTATGACATCTATGGAGCTAAGCCCATTGAAGTAGTACCTGGATATATACCAAGCGAGGAGCTTATCGAGGTTTTAAAGAGAGCTAGCGCTAAATTAAAGAGATCCATGAGTAAGAGATAAAAATAGCCAAATAAATTATTTTTATTGAAGGGATGAGGTAAGTCCTCCTAGACGACTGATGAGTGGTTCACGGACCGCCCGACCGTTTTCCCTAGATGCTCATCCTTATCCGTTGCATATAGGGACTTCCTCCTCACCCACTCCTTCACCGGTACACTGCTACCTCCAGTAATGGTTCACTGGAAATAGGGACGAACGGCTCACACCCCTTGCGAGTTGCTCGATTTATCGGGGGCATCGCCCTTCATCAGCCACAATAGGCAACGCCAAAGAATCCTAATGGACACTATTGCCCCACTCCTTATTAGTTTATAATATTGAATTTGAAATAGCGGGGTTTGATTGGAGGATACACGTAGTAAAATTATTTCTAGAGCGAGTGATTTTAACTCCATAATGGTTTCAAGGGCTTTGAATCTACTTGAGGAATTAATTAATCTCGAAATAGAGATTGATGAGATTGAGTTAAGCGAGGAAGAGAAGGGGAAGCTGAAGACGTTATTAAATAAATTAAGGGAAAGTATTTATAGTGAAGTTTTTAACTCTTAAGGGTAATTGTCATGCTTATAAGGCTATATTACAACTGTAGTTGCTTGAAAAGGCTTAGTTTGAAATGAAGGAAGCATGGAGTATTCAATTAGCGAGGAAAGTGTATGGCTTAGAGAACTGTGCAAGAAGTAATTTAATTGATATTGATGAAGAAGGATATCTTGTAATCAATATAGATGGTAGGAAGTTTAGAATCAAGGAGTTAATGGACAATTTCAAACTAGATATCGCCTACATCCGCATCCTACCGGCATTGAGGAAGTCAATGGAGCTTGTCTATATGGCATACAAGACCGTCTCAGAGCTAATTGGATATAGTGGTGGTCTACAACCAGTTTTCCCTATGAAGGTTAATCCTCACTTGATGGTAATAGAAGCTATCTTTGAGTATGGTGAGAAGTATAGATGGGGATTCAACACCGGCTCTATTGGCGAGTTAAAAGCACTACTCAACTATGCTGAAAAGTACTCTCCTAGGGTAATTATATTTGATGGAGTTATAACCGAGAATGTTGCTCAGGAGCTACTAAAACTACACAGACTCGGCTGGAGGGTATTTGTAGATGTTGAGAGTGAAAACGATCTTGAGACATTATCAAAGTATCCAGAATTCGAGATTGGCATTAGGGTAAAGCCAATTATTAAACTACATGGAAAATGGTCTGGCTCTGTGGGCCTTGGAAGTAAATTTGGAATGACGACAAATACTCTTATTAAATTATCGTCTGAGTATAAATTCCTAAAAGAGCGTGGAACACTACTCCATATGCATCCAGGGTCTCAAATATATAGATTAAGCGATATAAGGAACTTCTTTTCAGAGGTCAAGCAGGTTTACTCAGAGCTCATAAATCTTGGATTTCATAGCATTCAATTAATTGATCCTGGCGGGGGAATGGCATACCCGTATCTCGATGCTAGAGATGGCGATGAGGAGTCTCCAGATTATACAATAATTGATTACTTTAAAGAACTACTAGGTGCTCTAAGCGTATTTACTCCTAATCCATTAGTTGTCTACGAGGGAGGTAGATTTATTGTATCGTCACATAGACTTGTGGCTGCGAGAGTTGTAGATGTTCGTTCACACTCTGCAGTCCACATGATCCACGAGCAAGTTACTAGAGTGAGGGATTTCAATAATATTGATGAAGTGAGGAGTTTCCTCGAGGATCTTGAAAAAACAATCCATGAACTTCGCAATGGGCATTTGCTTGATAATGGAAAGAGGGAGTTTTACGAGGACTTGATCGCGGTACTCCGTGAAGACATACCTAATAAAATAGTTGACCTTGTTAAAGCTGGTAAAGTAGAGCCCTTGCGGATTATTGAAGACCAGAAGATTAAGAGGTTAATGACATCTCCCACTAAGAGGTTTGTATTAAACATGTCTATATTTGCAGATATCCCCGACGCTGTATTAGTGGATCAGTACTTCCAAGCAGTTCCCGCACAGAGATTAAATGAACAACCACATGTTTTAGCGACATTAAGTGATTTAACATGCGATAGCATGGGTGAAGTGAAGGAGTTTATTAGCAATGGAAGAGGGGTTTTGGAGACACAGCCCTACTTCACTCTTCTTGATGGGAAGATAATCCTGATTCCTGGCCATAAGTTAAAACTACGAGGAGTACCATTACACTTACCCAGCAAGGGGGAGCCGTACTACGTTGTATTTCTAGATACTGGGGCATATCAGGATACACTGGCTATGAAGCATAACTTAATATATGGAGCACCCGAAGTAGTGATTAGAGAGAGAAATAGTGAGTTAGTTGTAGAGCTCGTAAGGCATGAAGAATTGTATGCCTAGCTCTATACTATTCATATGTAGAGGCTGGACTTCACTCTTAATATGTCGTTTATCGAGTCTAGATCTAGTACTACCCCTGGATAGTTTGTCTCAATAATAAGTGTTCTATCTGCATACTTTGATGTTATTTCCTTTAGGCCTTTCTTCTCCTCACTGATTGATAATAGATCGGCAATGATCTCCCTCGAGAAAACTACTGGATGCCCCCTGCGACCCCTGTAACTAGCTATGAATACATGGTATTTATTGAGATAATCATAGAATTTTACAGCGATCAAAGCGTGTATACCTGGATGTATCCAGGCACAGTCAGCGGGGTTTACTATTAAGCCATCAGCATCTATTCTATTTTCGAGAATGTATTCAACTCCTTTCTTAATAGAGGAACTCATGCCCTCTCTATAATTTGGATTATAGACGAATTCTACTTCAAATCCATAGTTCCTAATAGTTGA
>JAJHRV010000100.1 GCA_020833525.1 Thermosphaera sp. | reverse complement strand
AGTTCTCTCCATCTTCGAGTTTCCTTATCCTCTTCTCTATCTACTCTCTAATTTCCTCAGGCCGGTTAACTCTCCCTTGTACTTCTCCATCTTCTTCCTTAACTCACTCTTAATTCCCACACTAAAAGCACTCATTGATATCTCAATAGTACTGCATTGGAGTATACTTTTGAATAAAGCATATGTTCTACCGGATATCATGCAATAGATAGATGCCCGAGTACTTAACATTGTCTACTGGAAATATTAATTATCTCGGGAATTATTGATTCACCAAATGGTGCATCAATGTTGTCTCGGTTGTTCATACTGCTTACAGGTATGCCTGGTTCCGGTAAGAGTATTGTTGCTGAAGTTGCTAGAGAGCTTGGTATTCCAGTTTATGTAATGGGTGATGTTGTTAGAGAGGAGACTTTGAAGAGGTTTGGGGTTATAACGCCAGAGCTCATGGTTGAGACTTCGAAGATCCTACGTAGGGAGAGTGGCGAGGAAATTGTCGCGGTTAAGACCATTGAGAGAATATCACCCGTGCATAGAGTTGTATTAATTGATGGCGTTAGGAGTCTAAGGGAAGTAGGGGTTTTTAAGAAGTATGGTGATGTAGTAGTTATAGCTGTACACGCATCCCCAAAGACCAGGTTTAAGCGGCTACTGGAGAGGCACCGGCCCGGTGACCCAACAAGCATCGAGGAGTTTGAGAAAAGGGATTTAACAGAGCTAGGCTTCGGGCTTGGAGATGTGATTGCTCTCGCAGACTACATGATCATTAATGAGGAGTCAATAGAGGAGGCAAGGAATAGTGCAATGAAAATACTCAAGCAACTGGTGTATACACATGGTTGAAGTATTAGTGGAGGCTGAAGTTAGGCCAACTGAGGACATTGAGAAAGTCAAGAAGGCATTACTTAACATCGTCAAACCCGAAGAGATCGAGGTTGAGGAGGTAACATCGGGGTTTAGGGTATTGAGGGCAAAGTGTAGTAGAGTAGAGTGTTTCGAGCCACTCCGGGGAATAATTAAACTACAGCAAATAGAGCCAGCTGTGAGAGCACACCTAGAGAAGTACATGAGGGAGGATTCAATAACAATACTACTACACAAGCAGGCATGCTACGCTGGTAGAGTATCACTAATAGATAGCGAGCGTGAATCCCCACTCGGCCCAGTGAAACTCTCGATAAAGGGTAGTAGAGAGGAGTTGAAAAAGACCATAGAGTACTTAGCCAAGTAAATCAAATTAATGAAAAACTAGAAAATACCTAATACACGTGGAGATCAATGGATAATGCGTATTACCTCCATGCATCTCCAACTAAACAAGTCTGTATTTTATAATAGTATGGATTATAGCACACTCTGATTAGTTTCAAAAGTGGAAGTAGCTGACAAGAGTTTTGCGAGTAAATAGATAGTAGGAATATACATTATTAGCTCACTCTTACTGCCTATGAGCTTCTGTTATGAATAGGTAAAGCCAGGTGACAGAGAGTATTGTCCACACTAGTACAATTTTAGCTATAGATTTACCCGGACGAACACACAGGTAGATTAGTTCAGCTTGTTAGCTACGAGTATGTTGGATAAATGCATAGGATGTGAAGAGTTAAAAAAGCTTTAGATGGGGTTTTTATGGATGCTACTTGAGGAGTTTAACAGCCCGTCCCTTTATTAACTCATCTATTAACGCTAGTATACCGCTGATTAATAGATATATTCCAATTAATAATCCAACCATTTCCGGCTTCAACATGATAATTACTCCAAACAATATCATTAGTATTGCTATGATTATTCTGAGTGCACTTATTCCAAGATATTTCTTGAGTAGCTCATCTACTTTTTTCTCGGCCATGTCAACCCACTGTATTATACAACATTGAGGGTACATTTACATATTTTTCAATAGCCTGAAGTAAATTCGATGGTTAAGTTGACAAAAACTATGAAATTCAAGTATTTTTCTTGAGATTACTCAAGATCGATCGATCTAAGACAAAGCAGTCGAAACCACTACAGACTTGGAAGATTCAGCCAAGCTGTAACTAGGAGATTCACTCTCCGACCTGTCTTCACACAAGTATCTACAGTATTCTCAAGTAACTCGTTCAAATCGTGCACTAGAGACTGGAGGGGTTATGGTTTTATATCGAGTATCTTATGAGAGACCAGAACTTCTATATCGGTGCTTCCTCACCGAGAACTCTTCTCACTCTCTCAACCAGTATACGAGCCCACCACGGCACCGTGAATTCCCTCACTACTCTACTGTGATCGTATGGCTTAATGTCTAGGACAGGAGTGCCATTGAATAGGTCTAAGCCTGATACATTTAATTTATTGCCGTCAATTCTAAGCAACCTCACAATGGATAAAGCTATTGGGTTCGGCCTATGTGGGCTGTCAGTTGCAAAAACCCCTACCTCTGGTAGGTCATCTATTTCAACACCGAAACGCCTCAACCTCCTATGTCTCACCTTGAGCACTCTCCTCTCTTCATCACTCACTCTATGCATGTAGGCGATGAGGATTATGTGGCTGAATCCCTCTAGGTGTAGTAGTCCATCAACATACTCTGGTAAAATCTCTACGAATCCATCAACACCCCTCCAATTACTCTTAACTTCTTCATCGCTATATCCATGCCTAATGAACCCAATAGGCTTCACCACTATCTCCAATTAAACCACCAATAATACTATAGTAAGAACACTGATTTATCCGTGGTCTCGGAGGTTAATCTTATAGGGTGTTAAGTGTATATATATTATTGGTGGAGCTCGTGAATTACCTAGTGCTCGGTAAAATAGTATTGTGTAGCCTTATTGCTCTTCTACTAGCCATCACCCCATTGACTACAATAAGCGAGGAGATTTCACAGTATATTACACTCGAGGTGTATGCAGATGGATGCGTCTCAGTAACTGCAAGACTGGGAATAGTGCAAAACACGAGTTATCCTGGATACCTATTGGCAAATGCAACTGCGATAGTAGAGAGTAGTAGATTTGCCTACGAGGGATTCCTGGAGTTTTATCACCCGCAACGATTAGTCAATCAACTACGCCACTCTATCTATTTATAGAGGGAAGCATTGAGACACATCCAGTTGGAGAAAACATTGCTTCTACTGGGTGGATTAAGTTTATAGCTAGAGGCGGTACACCGGGTAATACTGTAGACATCTCATTGAATGCCCCAAGAGTAAACTCTACGTACTACACTGGAAATCAAACAATCACAGCATCTGGTAGAGTAGAAGCATCTGGATATATCGAGAGTATTGGTCAAAGAATGGATGTATCCGTATTGATCCCAATGCTACTATTTCAAATACAATCCTATCTATCGATGAGCAATATGAGTAGATATGTCAAGCTCGAGACATCCCAAAGTATCTCCGGAGCTGTGGCAGTTGTGGACTTCAATGTCACAGTAGACCTTGCTGGATTATACATTATGCAGGGGATAAACATGTCAAGCGCTTTGATCAACGCCGCTAATATAATAAAGCCCCACTCGTCACAATTGTACCTTAAATTAGTTGAATCCAGTAATAGTACTGGGTTATCGGCTTCACTCGTAATCAGGGGTATTGAAGAGGTAAGTGTCAACGAGTACATAGTGCAGTTAGCTAAATTGTATGAATACTACTTGAATGCAACATCACAGATTCCCACTCCATTTATAACTCAACCACAGGCAACACCATCGCTAAGTATAGCTACATTGAATGCCTCGAGGCTAGTGAACAGATTCAATGAGCTATTCGAGATCAGGGAGTCGGTGAGCACTATTAAATTATCAGCTATTGGCAATAGAGTAGAATTGGAGTATAAATCCCCGAAAATAATTAAGAGAGGAGCAACATCACCGAAGGAAACCCTTATTGCACTATATGACTATGTCAAAGAAGTAAACTCCACGATTCCACAGGAGGTATCGCTCGGGCCGGGAGCACCCATTATTAAACCA
>JAJHRV010000027.1 GCA_020833525.1 Thermosphaera sp. | reverse complement strand
TTGTAGATAAATACAGTGTTGTAGTCAACCACGTTGATAAATTATATAGTAAAGTCTCTCGAGGAGGACTTAAAATAGCCTGGCTATTCGACAACGCAGGTGAGGCGGTATATGACTCACTACTACTGGTTGAATTAAGGAAGCGTGGTAATTACGTAATCGGATTCCTCAAAGACGAACCAGGCTTTCAGAACGATGTAACGATAAACGATGTCCTCTCGATCGGGCTGGATAGATTACTAGACGAGCTAGTAGTTTATGGTTCTTCGTCAACAATACATCTCGATAGTATTAGCGAGGAAGCACGTAGAGCAATAGAGAAAGTGGATTTATTGATCGCTAAGGGTATGAGTAATTATGAGTATTTAAGCGAGGTGGAAATCGGTAAACCAATATGCTTTATACTCATACCAAAGTGTGATGTAGTCGCGAGATCCATTGGTGGAGACTCCAAGGGGAAAATAGTGGTGTTGTGCCGGGGTTTGTAGTTGCAGGGTTTAATAGTGCTCTCTGTGAAGAACAACAAGTTGGTTGTTGAGAAGGCTTCAATGAGGGATATATGTGAAGTAGTCTATGCATTAGTGAGTCTTATCCCGCAGGGTTTCGTGGTGAGTTATAGTTGTATAGCTAGGATTCTAGGTACTACTCCAAGACTCGTGGCGTGGTGTCTTAGGAGGAATAAATTATTGATCGCTATTCCATGCCATAGAGTAGTATATAGCGATGGTAGAGTAGGAGGATACACGGGGGCCTCTACTTCATTTAAGAGGCAGTTACTAGAATACGAGGGTGTATTGTTTGAACCTAGTGGTAGAGTATCTAGGGGTTGCTTCCTAGACCTCGAGAAACATCTTGGTTTAAAACACTAGATTTCACTCGCAACTTGCAGAACAGTTTTATATAGTGCTTCATTACTTGTTATTCTCTTACATATTACACATGGATCGAATGGAAACCCCTTCTTCAAATCCTCAATGTAGTCATCCAATATCTTCTTCAACTCCGGGGTTCTCTCTAATACTACAATGCAGTGTATAGGCCTCCTACCTGTAACTATGTAGTTTACTGCAGGCTGCTTCATTCCAATTATTTTCGCAACTTTCAACTGCGAGTATCCATGTTTTCTAACTAGTGTGCAAGCTATATAAGCCTTGATCGCCGGCAGTACTTTCTTAACGTATGTTTCGCAGTATGCTTTAACCGTGTGCATCACCAATAACGAGGTTATTACAGGGGTATTAATATTAAAACAGACTTATATATCAATAAACGAGTTATAGGAGTGTCTACATTGAACGGTAGTAATAGTAATTGCATTAAAGTAGTGGTTGTAAGTGATACACTAATAGCTGGTAGAGGAGTTGATGTTAGTGGAGAAGTTGCATTAAGTACTCTTAGTAGTAAGGGGTACTGTACAACAGGTAAGGAAGTAGTGGGGAATTCATATAGAGATATATTGAGAGCTCTAAGAAACTTAAAGGAGAGAGTAGTAGTATTTCTAGGTGGAACGGGGCCGAGTCCAAGAGACATAACAGTAGATGTTGTGGAGTCAACTGCGTGGAGGTGCCTTACGGGGTTTGGTGAGTTATTTAGGCAGCTCTCATATCAAAAAATAGGGGCGAGAGCTATATTATCAAGAGCAACACTATGCATAATGCACGATGGAAAAGCAGTTGCAGTTCTTCCAGGCTCGCCTGATGCAACGAAGTTAGGAGTAGAGATCCTAGCGGAGATCCTAAACCACCTACTGGAAGAGGTAGATAGATCTGAAGGCCCCCATAAAACAACAACCAACTAGCCGGTTCACTATAGGGTTCGACGTCTGGGGCACAATACTCGACCTCGACGGAGTCCTTGATTTAATTGCTCTAGAGGTAGCTGAGTATATTGGAGGAGTATTACCTGAGATCAGGGAGAAAGTAATTAGAGTTCATGGAGAAGCCAAGAAGCTTAGGAGAAGGAACCCAAATCTCACCCCACAGGCTCTACTTGAAGACTCGAAGAAGATTATGGCTGAGGCACTCAACACCTCACCCAGCATGGTTGATGAGATCATTAAGAATGCTTTTGAAAGAGCTGGCGAGAGCTTAGTCTTCCCCGACGTGCTCCCCACTCTAAGGAAACTATCTGAGATGGGGTATCCCATGGGTATAATTGGGAACGTTTTATTCTGGCCAAGTACTTATACGAGGATCCTCTTAGAGAGAGCTGGCGTTATCGGCTTCTTTGGTGAAATCGTTTATTCAGATGAAGCAGGCTTCTCAAAGCCTGATCGCCAGATATTCCTCTACTTCGCGGAGAAGACTAATACCGACCCCTCCAGCCTAGTTTATGTTGGGGACAACGTCGTGGAGGACATTGGAGGTGTTTTATCAGCAGGCGGCTTCGGGGTATTAATATCTAGGAGAGCTTCATTGAGTAGACTGATTATTCCTGATTTAAGAGTTGCACTAGTACGTGACCTACGCGAGTTAATAGAAGTAGTTGGAGTCTTAGAGAGGTATAGGGGGGAGTAGTGGAGCTCTACATAAGGGATGGGGTTTTATACGAGGGGTTAATTAGTACTACTTACCGTGGAGAACAATACTTTGCACCCATTGGATTTATAAAAAACAATAATAGCGTTTTCATTAAAGTCTACAAGGGGGGTTTACTGGAGGAAGTTGTTTTGAATACTTCATTATTTGCTTTAAACATAGTCTTCAAACCCGATTACTATGCAGCTTTTTCTCTCAAAAAAGAACTTGGAGACGTGAGTGTTTCTCAAAAGACATGGATTAGGGGGCAACAAACCCTGCCAATATTAACCGATAGCCTGGGATACCTCGTATTAGTAAAGGAGAATATTGTTGACAATGGTGAATACTACGATGTTGAATTTAGAATAGTTGATCAAGGGGTAAATAGCGATGCATACATAGAGCCCTATTCAAGGTGCTACGGATCCATCATCGAGATCCTAGTATATGCAACCAAGATAAAAGCACTGAGAAGTAGAGTGCAACGTGAAGTACTCTCCAATTTCCTCGAATACATTGATTTTAATAAGGAAATTGCCTATAAGACGTGTAGCCAGGAGTATAAATCCCTCGTGGATAAGATACTCCGGTGGATCCGTGAATGGCTGGGAGAAGAGTAGTGGTTGAAGCCCCTTCTAGACTACACTTTGGGATTGTAGATCCATTTAAGAAACAAGGCAGGAGATTCATCTCCGCAGGTGTAGCCATAGATTATCCTCGTACAAGAGTCGTGGTTGAGCCTTGTAGAGACCTAGAAGTAGTTGGTTGCAGAGCGAGTGAGGTATACGAGAAAATCAACGTGCTTAGAACAATATACGGGGATTTAAGAGGACGAGTCATAATAGAGGCATGCACTCCGAGACACGTTGGGCTAGGCTCTACAACACAGTTACTACTGGCAGCTTCAACGGGGTTACTCTATGCAAACAACATCCACGTAGATGTAGTCGAGGTCGCTAGGAGTCTTGGTCTTGGGAAGATATCCGGTGTTGGAACATATGTATTCATACATGGAGGATTTATAGTCGATACAGGGGTTTACGGGGAAAACTACTTTCCAAAGCTCATGACGCGCCTTGAAATACCTAGAGAATGGGCTTTCATCATAATAACACCTAGAGGGGAGGGTCTAGATGAAAAAAGAGAGAGTGAGGTTTTTTCAAGTGGATTTGAAACACCCCGGGATTTACCGTGGAGGGCTTCATACACACTATTCACTAGACTAATCCCCGCGATCATAGATAGAGACTTCCAAGAGTTTTCACACGCGCTACGAGAACTACAAGAAGTAGTCGGAGAAATGTTTAGTGTGTTCCAGGGTGGGGTATTCTCTGTAGAATCAGCGAAGTACATTGATTTACTAACTAGAATGGGTATCGTGGGGGTTGGGCAGAGTTCTTGGGGTCCGACAGTGTATGGAGTAGTGGAGTCCATGGAGAAAGCACTTGTCTTAGAGGCTAAGCTTAGAGAGCTCGTTGATCAAGACGCCTTGATCCACACTACAAGCCCGAGGAATAAGGGTGCAGTGGTGACTATTGAGGCGCCCTAATCATTGAGGGACTAGGATGTGATCAGTTAGGCCCGTCAATTCATCCCACTTCATGGTCATCCCTTCCAAGCTTCATCCTCAATAATAATTCACTTTAAACAAAACTTTATAATTTTACTAAGCACTATCTCCGAGATCACTAGCGGGTTCTTTAATCCCCGACTATAGAGTATCCTTGGATCAACTTCTCCAACAAAGCCTAGTTCCTCGCCGCATGCTTTAATACTCGCAGTTCTTTCCTCTAGGAAACCCCGTATAGCCTTCTTCTCGAATACAGGGTTTAAACCAAGCTCTCTTAGTAGTGCTTTTACATAGGCTACTCCATCTGTTAGTGTTGACTTCTCGTGGGTTATAGCTAAGCCTACACGCCTCTCAATTCTTGCACGCGTCTCACTCAGTGGGTCTGGGATAACCACGTCCCCTATTTCAAACAATAGTAGTTTAGAGTACTTCTCCGCGTTTTCCCTAACTACTTCAATGAGCTGTGGTGTAAGCCAGATTCTTAAGGCTTCGAATCTATCGGATTTTGGGTTTTCAACCACGAATAAATCACTCTCTATACCCATTAAACCCAGTTGAATATCTCTACTAGACATTATGTAGTTGGCTACCTCTTGAAAGCCCATACCCACGAGTACATCCCTGATCCTCGATGAGAAGTACTCCACTGGGTGCTTCTTACCAGGTGTTGTAGAGGGGGGTAGTGATTGAGCCGTTGAGCCCAGTTTTTCATAGCCATATGCTACTGCAACGTCTTCGGCTACATCAACCCATGTCTTTACGTCAATTCTATAGATCGGGGGCTTGACAATAAACTTTGCCTCGGTAACCGAGTCGACTTCGTACTGGAAGTATTTTAGTAGATTAACCATATCTTGACTGGAGAGAGTTGTACCAAGTAATTTATTTACGTCTTCCACTGATACCTCTATACTCATTGTTTTCC
Source organism: Thermosphaera sp. (assembly GCA_020833525.1). Taxonomy (GTDB): domain Archaea; phylum Thermoproteota; class Thermoprotei_A; order Sulfolobales; family Desulfurococcaceae; genus UBA285. The sequence goes on along the minus strand of JAJHRV010000027.1, from coordinate 7,781 downwards.
TCCTGGGTGCTTCAACAACGAAGCCGTTTTCATACTCTACCCTCACAGCTCCTATGAATCCACTAGTAGACCTCTCCACGATACTAGTAGCCATTAATGTAACTGCGTTAACTACATCCTCCAAGCTCGTCCCAGTTGCATCTATTAAGACGCTCCTAGTTCCTTCCCTCACTCTACAGTCTTCACTATTAATAATGGGTACAAGGCTGAGAATTCTGCCTTCGGAGTCCCTTAGAACAGGGTATTTATCCATGTGTTGTATTATGTGTCCATAGAGAACACCCTTTTCGGTTCTAGACAGTACATCCCTCAGCTTCATACTCACTGTTTCATTCAATGGCGTCATCTCTACCTCATCTGGGTTAACAGCCTCGTAGTATATTGGGGGCTTAACCTTGTCTAGGTCGTATACACCAATACTAATCTTCCTCCTTGCTCTCCCATAGGTTTGAGCTATTTTCTCCTGTAACTGCATGATCTGCGATAAAGCTTCATCACTCAACTCAAGGTCTCTAACTACAGCGAGTGCTACATAGGGTCTCTCGGGTATACTCCCCGCATATCCCCTCACATCTGAGTCTACAATGGAGAAACCTCTCCAGGGGATTCCAAGCCATGGTTTTAAGGCACGTGATAAACCCTCAACACTAAATAAATCCGGTCTATCACTATTGGCTTCATAAGTCAATAAATCCTCCCTAATTTCCTCAATCTCACACTTCAACTTCGCCAAGTAGTAGTATAACTCATCTTCTCCAAGACTCCTACCGAGTAGTGCGTGGAGATCACTCCGTTTTACCGTTACAACCGGCACAACTACAACCCCATGGTTTTCAATAAATTATCTTCAATTATATTCCAGGTCTTCAAAACCACTTCTTTTTCCTCTGTACTCCAAGATAATAAATTCTCTAGTTGGAAGACTTCAATAGGGTCTTTAACACCTAGCATTTTAGCTAGTGGTGCATACACTGAGAGGTATGAATGCGCTCCCTTAATGTTCCTTAATTTATTATATGTTTCTAAGCCCATTTTCCTATAGAATACTCGAGATGATATAGGAGTTATTCTAGGATTATACTCCAGGCGCCTCTGGTTATTAATTATTCTTCCGAGTGGGGATACATCAATACCTTGCTTTAATGCCTCAACTCCATACCATGATTTTAAGTAATCCTTATAGGTTGATGAAATCTCCCCCCTCCTGTAATTATTGGACAGCAACATGCCTGCAATTGTGGATATCAACGCTGTATCAACAAGTCGACTTGGGGAGATCGAATCAATATCGTCCATGTCTGTATGGTAGTATTTACTAGGCCACTCATTCAACATAGAGCTATCTAAACCCCAGACCAGTGTAACATCGTGATCGCTCCCCGAAGAGTAAGGCGAGATGGAATACCTCGATGCAGGTAGCTTAAAGCCTCCGAATGATGCTGCCTCATCAAGAACAAGCTTTGCGGCTAAGTATAGATATGGAGCTGTCATGGACTCTACGAATAGCGGTGGGTTCACAAGGTTTAGTGTAGAATTTGTTACCCACTGCTTTGATCCAACCATGTCTAAATTATAGACCCCTATGGGTATCCATGGTAGGTTTTTATCAGCGTATATCGTGCCCGAGTACTCTGGTACGAATAAGTGAGCGTGTGAAAAACCTAGTTTAGCCTTTTCAATCAACACTGCGGTCAAGATATTCGAGACAACTCCACTCGCGTTGTCGTGTGCACCGGGCTTTGGGTGGCAAATATGACTTATGTATAGTACTCCGGGATCCCCACCTCTATAAGCAATTAATCCGTGTTGGGGTCTACTACTATACTCTGCTTTAATACTCCAGCATGCCTCTACTCTATCCCCTCTTGAAGCCCTAGTTATAATCTTTAGAGCGGTTGCATAGGGGATTCCAACAACACTTGTATCTTTTACCTCACCCTCTTCAAGGAATAGCCCAGTATATGGAACTGCCTCGGGGTGTCTTTTACTATCATAGAGTATTACTAGGCGAGCACTAGTTTCTCTATATGCAATATAACCAGGTGCCTCTACGAGTACTACCTCCCCCTCACACTTGGATACGTCTCTGCAAACAACTACCTCACCGCAACCCTCACCTGGCGGTGAGTGAGCTGAGACTAGTGTGGGGTGCTCTGAGAGATCATAGGTGATAGACTCCTCCCCCACTTTAACCTCTAGAGTCCCCTCATATACATCCCAGGAGGTAGGCGTCTCCATGAATCCCCGTCTACCACTAGGTATATCGAAGAGCTTTACTTCAAAACCAATTGATGATAGGAAACCCATTGTCTCTCTAATAGCCTCCTCTAAGCCTCTACTCCCCTGTATGCGGTGGTGCATAGTCACTCTACGAATAAAGTCTCTGGCTAAGCCAACTAAGCGTATTTTCCTGAGTTCCCCGAGTATTGTGTGGGGTTTATACAACTACATCCACCTATTCATTAAACCACAATTGAAGGATATAATAATTAGCTCATTAATTATTAGTCTTTTATAAATACAATGGCTAATATCAATCTAATGGTGTCGTCAATGGTAATCGTCAGTATAACACCCGAGATAGCTCTCGATAAATCTATAAACTACGCTGGAGGACTTGGAGTCCTTGAGGGAGACAAGTTCTATGCCGCTGGCGACATGGGTCTTGACTATGTTGTTTTAAGTTTGTATTATAGGAGGGGTTATACAAGAGTATCATTCCGTGGAGACTCACTAGTCTTAGAGCCCGAGGAGCAAAATCCCGAGTTTATTAAGTCACTGAAACCAGGTAGAGAGATCACTATTTACTTAAACAACAACCAGGTGTTTATTAGGCCGTGGATTTACGATTACAAGACAGCGAGAGCGGTTTTATTTGAAGCGGTGTGCCCAGAACAAGCCCGTAAATTAATAGATAGAGTATACATAGAGGATAGTGAATACGAGAAAAACCTAAAATACGTGTTATTGGCGAAGGCTAGTGTAGAGTATATCAAGAGCGAGATAGGATTGGAGAATATTTCCATAATAGATCTCGAGGAGTCTTATACAAGCTTAATACTATACCTACTCAACGTATCCAATAAGGCGAGAATAATAATACACACTCCTGGTCCATGGGGTCATCCATTTTTCCCAGGCGACTTAATCGAGAGAGAGTTCGGAGTAAAGACTCAAAACCCTGTTAACATGACTTTAGAATCCATTAGGAGGCTAAAGGAAGTCATAGTTGTCTCCCAGAAGCAGAGAGACATTATACCCATTATATTCCCCGAGGCTACTGGGAAGATCAGGGCTATTACAAACGGCATTTACCTAGAGAGGTGGATGGATCCCAGGCTATACTCTGCATGGAGAAACAATGAATTGAGCCTTGAACTACTGAAAAACATCCGCAGTGTCTCCAGGAGGGAGCTTGAATCCTACTTGAAGTCTGTAAAAAAGGATCTAGTGCTAGGAGATAAAATCGTGGTTGCATGGGCAAGGAGGCTCTCTAGGTATAAAAGACCATACTTCATAGCGAGGTTTATACAGGAAAACCCTGATGTAGATGCAGTATTTGTTATTGCTGGAAAACCCCACCCTAAAGACCCAGATGGATATAGATACCTAGAATGGATCAGAGATCTAAGCCTAAAACTTAAAAATGTAGTGTACATACCGAGCTATGATCTAGAAACTGCGAGTTTACTGGTGAAATCTACAGACCTATGGCTCTTCACACCGTTCAGCGGCTGGGAGGCTTGTGGAACGAGCTATATGAAGGCCATGGTTAACGGAGTCCCCGTTCTCTCAAGCCGTGATGGAGGAGTATTAGAGATTATAAATCATGGTGTTAATGGATGGTTGTTTGGAGAGAATCTAAGGGATTTTATAAACATATACGAGGATCCCAGAGCAAGTGCAATAGATGAGAGAGAGTATAGAGAGTTTAGTAGTTTACTAAAACACGTCATTGAAACCTACTATCATGACCCAGACAAGTACTGGGAGATCGCATTTAACGCTTGTAAAACAACTCCCGGAGTAGTCGATATTAAAAAAGTACTAAAGGAGTATTATTTCCCAGGCACTCTACCTAATTATAAAAACTGATATAGGCGCATTCACTACGAGCGATAGAGCTACACTCCCAATACCTATTTCCCCAAACAATGTCCTACCACGTGCTCCAATAACTACTAGGTCGTAGCCTTCCTCTATCACCTCACGTAGTAGAGCTGAGTGTGGGCTACTGCTTGCAGGGTCGTATTCGATATACTTGTAGAATACATTAATACGTGTATCTTTTAACCTCTCCTTCGCCTTTACAATTGGGTCTTCTTTTTCAATACTACCCTTAGGTTTAGCATACGCTACAACCACGCGTGAACCATATCTCTGTGCTAAGTCCACTGCGAACTCTAGTGCTTTAAGACTAGTCTCACTACCATCCACGGGTACAAGTATTTTCCTATAGTAGAAACTGATAACATATGAAGGTGCCTCAGTCAATTAGCTCACCTAGGTCTCCCCTATTTCACTCCAGTTATTAAATCTTTAACTAAACCAATGCCGAGGGCTCTATTTGTCTTCTCAACTACTTTAAACGGATCTATCTCTAGGTTTAAGACAGCGTATGCTGCGTCAATGTTTTCAGGTATAACAATGGATTCCTGGTGTATTGCTTGAATAAGCATTAGTACGTCTCGATCTAGTTTCAGAGTACTCGAGAACACTATGTTCTCGTATAGATCATAGCGATACCTCCCAGCGTCTCGAGCTAGCTCAACTAATTTTCCAGTTGTATCAAGCCCCATGGACTCTGGGTTAAGGAACAGTATTCTCCCGCTCTTCTCCATTGAAGACAGTAGATCATCCATAGTCTTCTCCCCTGAGAGATCAATTCGAAGTACTTGGACATGCATTAGTGTTGTTGGCACTACAACGGAGGCTGTGGTTATGGGTATATCGCCTACAACTGTATTCACGTCGCTTGCGTGGTGGCTTGGAATCCTTTGGGAATCTAGGAGTATGGATGCTACGGGGCCTCGGGTGTCTTCTCTTGGATCACTAGCTCTTCTCACAATAGTGGCGAAAACAGATCTAGGCTTAACCCCCAGAGAACACAGTATCCTCAAAATGCCTGTTGTATTGCAACTAACTACCCTTACATATTTTTTCCCAAGTGCTGCATTATAATTACACAGTGTGTTGTAGCTTACCTCTCCGACCATCGGCGGCTCGCCACCCTGGAATATAGCTGGTTTACCATGCTTTACATAAAACTCCTTGTTTTTAACCCCCTGCTTTCCAGGTGATGCATCATATATGAGCTCTGCTTCATCAATCATATCCTCAATAGTCCCATCGGGTTCAAAGCCGTGTTTTCTAAACTCATCGATCCTGTCTCTGGGGACGAATACCCTAAAGCCCTTCTTCCGCGCTATTAGGGCAGAGTAGTCGAAGCTATACTTTGATACACCCACTACCTTGAAGTCTCCTGTTTTAACAAGTGCGTCGGCAATCCTCTTACCGATTGTTCCATATCCATTAATACATACCCTAACTGGTATACCTACCACCCAAGAAACATCTTAGCCGAGAGCTCGAGGGCTTTAAACGCTGGGAGTTCTTCACCGCTAAGGAATAATAAAACCGAGTTCCCTCCCGTAGACACGTGGACTCTCTCACCTACCTTGTTTGGAACCATTGCCCCTAGGTGACCACCCGCTATCAACACGAATGCTTTAGATTGGAATGCTGCTTCAAGTAGCTTCTTGGTCCCCGATCTAAACTCCTCGACTTCTATGACTCCCGCCGGCCCCCTCATCACTATTGTCCTGGCTTCCTTTATTAGCTCACTATATATTTCTCCCGTGCTCTCACCTATATCCATGATCTTCCCCCTTAGTTGACCAACATAAACATTCTCAACTCCCCCTTCATGTTGTACTTTAAAGTCTACAGGCGTCTCTACTGGTGCACCACGTAGAAGCAAGTATCTTGCTCTTGGAATTAATGGAGTTAAGCCATTTTCCTCCAGTACCTTGTAGTTATCGATCCCTATATTAACCCCCTTAGCAGCTAAGAATAGTATACCGAGTAATCCACATGTGAGTATTCTATCAGCCATTCTATTCTTAACCAAGTTCTCGATTACTCTCATGTGCTCTGCGACTTTTTTACCTCCAAGAACATATACTCTTGGAGACTCTGAATCCGATACTATCCTCTGGAGTGCATAAACTTCTTTCTCGAATAATGGACCTATAGCGCTTGGTAGTAGAAGTGGGAATCCAACGATACTCGGCTGGCTTCTATGCGAAGTGGCGAAAGCGTCGTTAACGTACACATCTACACTCGAAGCAATTCTCTTAGCGAATATAGTGTTAGCTTGCACCTCTGGAGGCGCCTCTAAAACCTCCTCGGCTACGAGTCTTAGGTTATCGAGTAGTAATACTTCCCCAGGCTTCAACTCCTTAATAGCTCTTAAAGCCGCTGGCCCCATAACATCCTCTACGTACTTTATATCTAGTCCACTATACTTCCTTAACAACTCGCAGTGCTTCTCCAATGTGGTGAAGTCTGGAGAACCAGGCCTACCCTGATGCGACCCAATCACTAGGGCTGGTTTATACTTCTCAGCAAACTCTTTAATGTATTTAGCATGCACTCTAATGCGGTGGTCATCAAGGATCTCACCAGTGTCTGGATCTATTGGGACATTGATATCTATTCTCATAAATACTTTTTTCTCCTCTACACTAATGTCTTTCACGGATGGAAGCTTTGGAATAACTAATCCACTCATTGATACCCCCAACCTCCTCTATGGAGGATTAACTTATAACTCTTCATGGACGCTTTTAAATCACTACTTAAATTATTTCCTCAGAGATGCTTCAATTGTTGAATTATTTAGATATTTAAAAGATAACCGAGGCTATAATAAAGAAATACACTTTCTGTAACTATGTTTTAGCATGGAGAGGATGGTGAAATGGTGGGAAAAAACAAGTAATTCTATGGGTTTAGCCACATATTGGGTATTCATCTGGGACTTTTACTCTAAAGTACCTTCCAGACTCTGGGTCTTGGAAAAGACCTATTTTAACACCTTTCCTTCCAGCTGGAGCTAGTTGCCAAACCTTAATGGGAATCAACTCTAGTTCCTTACCACTAGGTGTTTTAACTTTAACTTTATCTGTACATGGCATGCCATACCACCAAATACTAATAATAGTGTAATTGATTTAAATATCTTTTTCCGAGATATATGGAGGATTAAGAATCTCCATAAAAATGAAAATTCACTTTAGAGAAGCTCTTTGAGGCAAAAACAATTTAACATACTGACTTTCTCCCCGCCCTAAAGGGTGAGGGTTCCTGCTAGTGCGGGGAGGTTTGGGATTACATCCCCTCTCAGGGATTTAATCCCGGGCTGGGTCTTCGGCCCATTACCCCTATCCCTCTCGGGACTCGGGGTTATGAGTATGTTGTATGCTCCTACTAGGTCTGCGTTAAACACCTTGTTTAGCCTGGTGCATTTGAATAGTCCACGCTTGACTCTACTACCACACTTCTCGCTGTGAATCGGGCACTTGGATAATGTATATGCCTCGTTTACTTAGATCATCGCTATCCCATACTCTTCTGCAACTTTATAAATTCCTCTCAGCAAGTAGCCATATGTCCATACGTGGACGTTGTTGAAGCCCCGTTCTCCCGTGCAATATATTTAGGATAGCCGATCTTTATAATAGAGACTCCTACGCTATAAAGTCAATCAATAGCCTGTC